>JBGQLF010000085.1:0-13725 GCA_041499985.1 Gemmataceae bacterium | reverse complement strand
GTGCCTGACGCATAATCTCCTCAAGATCTGGCGCTACCGCTGCGCGCCGAGCGAAATCTAACCCCTGGCGGAGTGGCAAAAAGGAAGGAAAGAGGACTCCGATAGGGGAATATCGACTAATTCTCGGACGGACTCCTAGGAGACGATTGGAGAAGATGTCAAATGCAATCACCGCATTGGGATCCATTTCGCCGACGTCCGGCTGAGTGTGCGGGATCGCTTGCTCTTGAGACGGCATGCAACGGGCGTTGGTTCCCCAATCGGCCTTAAACCGGCACCAGGACAGCGGAGAGCCAGTGGAAAGGGGTAGAGCAATGCATTTTGATCCGCAGCGGGTTCGTGCCAATGTGCGCCGTGCCGAAACGGAAGACTTGCTGGACCGAATCACGGTGTACCGCGCCGGAATGGAGCCGGAAGCACTGGACCTGATCGAAGTGGAGCTGCGAGCGCGCGGGTTGAGCTTGGCGGAGATCGAAGCCCACGCGGAGCGCCGCCGAGGTCAGACCATCCCCTTGCCGGACGGAACCGCAGTTCGGTGCAGTTTCTGCGAACGCCCGGCCATGGGACAAGGCTGGGGCTGGCATCGGCTCTGGGGACTGTTGCCGGTCTTTCCGCGCTACTACTCCTACTGCGAGCAACACCGGGCCGCGGTGGCGCGGCAAGATCGCTCGTCGTAGTCGAGTTAGCGACTACGCCAGCAAGCGTTGCAGATCGGCGGCCGTAATGAGGCGCGAGCGCTTGCCCAGTTTGGCGCTGAGCCAGCTCATAACCACGGGCGCGTAGGGCAGCTTGCCCTGCTTGACGGTTTCGAGCATGCGGGTATCGCGTCGCACCCGCTCCTTGGCCTTGCGTTGACCGTTGCAGCGGCGCGATTCCGCCATGTCGACCTGTCGTTGTTCTCTGCGTATGCGCCGTGCTCCCATCTCGAGCCTCCTTCGTGAACTGCATGCGATCGTGTTGCAATAAGAAAAACATAGCAAACCGACCACGCTCCGGAAAGGGCTAGCTCTCCGGAGCGGCAGGACGAATGTTCCGTACTACGCCACGGCTCGGCGAGCCGTCTGTTCCAAATGCCTGCCACGCGTCTAAGATGGATTCCAGACGCTGATCCGAGGCCCAGAGGCGGGTGACGTGACCGTGAAGCTCAACGAAGTCATTCCTTGGGGGCGGTCCTTCGAGGAGTACCGCCGGATGTTCGCTTTGTCGGAAGAAGACCTTGGTGGCCGCATTCTCGGCTGTGGGGATGGGCCAGCCAGCTTCAATGCCGAGGCGACTGCGAAGGGTCTCACCATCATCTCCTGCGATCCCCTCTATGCCTGCTCGACAGCGCAAATCGAGCAACGGGTCACGGACTGCTATGACAACTTGATTGCCCAGGTGCGCCTCAACCAGGACGCTTTCGTGTGGGAGTACTTCCACAACCCGGACCATCTCGGCCAGTGTCGTTTGGCTGCGATGCGCCGGTTCGCATCGGACTTTGAGAAGGGCAAGGACGAAGGCCGCTACATCACCGCAGCACTGCCACACCTCCCATTCCAGGACGGTCAGTTTGACTTGGCGCTCGTCTCCCACCTGCTCTTCCTGTACTCGGAGCAGCTGGGTTTCGAGTTCCATGGGTGGGCCGTCAACGAGTTGCTGCGAGTGGCCAAGGAGGCCCGCATCTTTCCGCTTCTGACCCTGGAGCGAACGCAGTCGCCGCATGTTGAACCAATCTACACCCACTGCGTGGGGAGCGGATGGAGAACCGAAATCCACGTCGTCCCCTACGAGTTTCAGCGTGGCGGCAACGAGATGTTGTGGATCCAAAGGGATGCTCACTCGCCACGCCTCGCTGCCTCCGGCGAGTAGGTTGGATCGGCGTCGTCTCACAAGAAGCTGAATGCGAGGACTTTTCTGTTAGGGTAGTCGGTGTATGGTGGGGGCGGGCCGGGTCTGGGGAGGTCCTGCGTTGTCCCGAAACCGCTCCGTAAGTAGAATGAAGTCTAGTTCGGAGAGGTGGCCGAGCGGCCGAAGGCGCGGCACTGGAAATGCCGTGTGGGGGTCAAACCTCACCGCGGGTTCGAATCCCGCCCTCTCCGCTGTCTGGAAGGATCTCCGGCCAATCCGGCTCAACGGGCAGTTCCTGTTCGATGAGGGGTCGTTGCGTAAAGCAGTTGCCCCTGGGGCGGCCGAGCGCCGCGGGGGCAGTCTTGCCACTTCCCTCCAATTGGTATGTGGCGCACGCCTGTTGACCCGCTATTTTTGTAGCGCCGCCTGCGCAGCCGCGAGTCGGGCAATCGGCACCCGGAACGGACTACAGCTGACATAATTCAATCCGATCTTGTGGCAAAAGCGCACCGTCTCCGGATCGCCGCCGTGCTCGCCGCAGATGCCGACTTTGAGCTCTGGCCGTGAGCTCCGGCCACGCTCGACGCCCAGGCGCATCAGGCCGCCCACGCCGTCGATATCGATCGTCTGGAATGGATCCTTCGCCACCAGATCATGCTCCAGATAGTAGCGGATGAAGCTGCCATAGTCGTCACGGCTCATCCCCAGTGTCGTCTGCGTCAGGTCGTTGGTGCCAAAGCTGAAGAATTGCGCTTCCTTGGCAATCTGGTCCGCCACAACGCAGGCCCGCGGCAATTCGATCATCGTGCCCACCAGGTAGGGCACCGTCACGCCCTTCTCGGCGAACACCTGCTTGGCCGTTTCGTGCGCGATTCTGGCCTGCTCCTTCAGCTCCGGCAGGAAGCCGACCAGAGGAATCATCACCTCCGGCTCTACCTTAGTACCGGACTGCTGCACATTGCAGGCCGCCTCGAAGATCGCCCGGCACTGCATCTGGGTGATTTCCGGATACACGATTCCCAGCCGGCAACCACGATGACCGAGCATCGGGTTGGCTTCGTGCAGCTCCTGCACGCGGCGAGCGATCATCTCGGCCGGCACACCGATCTTGGCGCCCAACTCCTTCTGTTGCTCCGGCTGGTGCGGCAGGAACTCGTGCAAGGGCGGATCGAGCGTCCGGATCGTCACCGGCCGGCCCTGCATTGCCTTGAAGATCCCTTCGAAGTCGCTGCGCTGGTACGGCAACAACTTGTCCAGTGCCTTCTTGCGCGCGTCAACCGTCGTCGCGAGGATCATCTCGCGCATGGCGTCGATGCGATTGCCCTCGAAGAACATGTGCTCGGTTCGACACAAACCGATGCCTTCGGCCCCAAATGCCACTGCATCGGCCGCCTCCTTGGGCTTGTCGGCATTGGTTCGAACCCGTAGTTTGCGCACCTCGTCGGCCCAGCGCATCAGCTCGGCGAATTGCTGGTACACCTTCGATTGTTCTGGCTTGAGCGTCTTTTCGATGAGCACTTGCACAACCTCGCTCGGCCGAGTTGCTACCTGGCCCGCGAGCACCTCGCCGGTGAAGCCGTCGATGCTGATCCAGTCGCCGTCGTGGAGGACCTTGTTGCCAACGGTCAGCGTGCCCTTGGTGTAGTCGATGTTGAGGGCGTTACAGCCGACGATGCAGACCTTGCCCATCTGCCGGCTGACGAGGGCGGCATGGCTCGAAGCGCCGCCGAAGGCGGTCAGAATGCCGTCGGCCGCCTGCATGCCGCGGATGTCCTCGGGGCTGGTTTCGCGGCGGCAGAGGATCACGCGGCCCTCCGGATTGCCCTTGCCATGCTTGTGCACCCAAGCCTCGGCGTCCTCGGCGTGGAACTTGATGCGCCCTGTGGCGGCACCGGGACCCGCGTTGATCCCCTTGGCCAGGAGCCGGCCTTCGGCAATCGCCTTCCGCTTGGCCTCCGGATCGAAGAGCGGTTGCAGCAGCTGGTTAAGGTCATCGGGTGGGAGCCGCGACGCTGACAAGGCTTCTTCCTTCTTGATCAATCCTTCGTTCACCATGTCCACGGCGAAGCGCACGGCCGCGAATCCCGTGCGTTTGCCGTTGCGCGTTTGCAACATCCACAGCTTGCCCTTTTGTACAGTGAACTCGATATCCTGCACATCACGGTAGTGCTTCTCGAGAATGTTGCGGATCTCGTCGAGCTGTTTGTAGACGGCCGGCATATCCTTCTGGAGCTCGGCGATCTTCTTGGGCGTGCGGATACCCGCGACGACGTCCTCGCCCTGGGCGTTAATGAGGTACTCGCCATAGAACACCTTGTCGCCCGTGGCCGGATCGCGCGTGAACGCGACGCCGGTACAACAATCGTCTCCCATGTTGCCGAACACCATCGAACAGATGTTGGCGGCCGTACCCCAATCGTGCGGAATGCTGTACTGCCGGCGATAAACCATGGCTCGGTCGTTCATCCACGAGCCAAACACGGCGCCGATGGCACCCCACATCTGGTCGTAGGCGTCGTCGGGAAAGTCCTTGCCCGTACGCGACTGGACGGCCTTCTTGAACCGGCGGACCAGCTCTTTGAGGTCCTCGGTGGTCAACTCGGTGTCGAGTTTGACCCCCTTGGCGTGCTTCAGCTCCTCCATGATCTGCTCGAACGGATCGATCTCGGTTTTGGACTGTGGCTTCAGGCCCAGGACCACGTCGCCATACATCTGCACGAAACGGCGATAGCTGTCCCAGGCGAAACGTTCATTGCCGGTCTTCTCGATCAAACCACGCAACGTGGCCTCGTTGAGGCCGATGTTCAGGACCGTGTCCATCATGCCGGGCATGCTGACACGGGCGCCGGAGCGGCAGGAGACGAGCAACGGGTTTTTGGGATCGCCGAACCGGGCGCCCATGGCCGTCTCGGTCCTGCGCATGGCGTCCTCGACTTCGGCTTTGAGTTCTGGCGGATACTGGCGGTCGTGGGCGTAGTAGTAGGTGCAGATTTCCGTCGTCAAGGTGAAACCGGCGGGCACGGGTAGGCCGATGTTGGTCATCTCGGCAAGGTTCGCGCCCTTGCCGCCGAGAAGATCCTTCATCTCCGCGCGGCCTTCCGCTTTGCCGTTGCCGAAAAAATAGACGTACTTGCTCATAAGCCTGGGTTCCTTCTGGTAGAGTGGTGAGTGGTTGAGTGGTAAGGCCCCTCTTTAGTCCCACGCACCACGTACCACTCACCAAAATGTACGAACTGCACCCAGGAGCGTCAAAGGCACCGCGTGGCTCAGCCTTGCCATGTCAGAACAGGAAATCTGGGTGGTTTTTCTTGACAATGGCCCTGGGAGCACTACGATACCTGCCATGTCGACGTAAGCGGAAGGGTTAGGATATCTCGTCCCGCGTTCCCAAACAGGAGTTGGGGAACGAGAGAAACCGTAGCCCAGGATGCCGGGGGATCTTCCGCAGACACAGGCCGCGCCGCACGGGATGCCGCGTAGGTGCCGCTCTTCTTTGCCCATCTCCCGGGCCATCCGAATTGTCCCAGGCCAAGGCCTGAGACTTCTCTGGGCGCCTGCGCTCCGGCTGTGAAGCGAGCCCTTCCGCTGCATTTCCCTGGTTTCCGGACCGGGGCCGGTTGAAGCGAAACAGCGTTGATTCCTCAAATGTGGAGGTTGCTCGGCCTCGGGGGCGGGCGATCAAGCTGACTAAAGGAGGGCCTCTCATGGACCGTAGGCAGATGGTGGTACAGCGGGCACGCGAATTCTTCGGCGAGCGTCTCGATGACGTCGTGCACATGGTGCGGCAGGACCGGCAAGGCTTGCGGGGTTGGGAAGAGCCGGCCCATGTCCGGGCCGTTGTTCGCCGCACGATCCGCGAGGGGGCGACGACCGAAACGGGCGGCACCGAAACGGCGGTGGCCCAGGTGGAGCTCGGTCGTGGCGCCGGCGAACCGGACCGGGGCCAACAGCGCGAAGCGACCGGCCAACTCTTGGAAGCGGGCGCCACCGGCCTGGAGAAAATTACGCGCAGCCAGACCCCAGACTTGACTCCAGAGGAAGTGGTCGGCCTGGAGGCCGTCTTGTTGCTGTATGGCCGGCCGGCCATTCTCGTCAGCGAGGGCCACCTGGCCAGTGTGCCCCCCCTGTGGAACATCCTCGAAGACCAACGGGAAGACATCGAGGTGGCCCAGCGCGGTGTGGGTCGAATCGAACTCCTCGGTCATCCGGAATACGATTGGGCGGGCACCGGTTTTCTGGTGAGTGAGAACGCTCTCTTGACCACACGGCGCGTGGCCGAGACGTTTATCGAAGAGCATTCCGGTCAATGGCGGTTCCGACCTGGTATGACGGCCTGGATGGATTACCGGTCGCAGTACCAGCGCGTCGCGACGGCGGGATACCGAGTTCGAGGCGTGATGGGAGTTCATCCCGTGTACGACCTGGCGATCTTGGACGTCGAGCCGCCGCAACAGCAGCTGGCCGAGGCGCCGACTCCGCTGATGCTGGCCGCGGAGCCTCCGCCGCGGGTCGAGGGTAGGCCGGTTTACCTGGTTGGCTATCCCGTGCGCGATGCCCGGCGCAACGAGCCGGAGCTGATCTCCCGCATTTTCCGGGATGTGTACAACGTGAAGCGCGTTCAGCCTGGGCTGTTGCGGGACAGTCTCCAATTCCACGAGGTGCAGCTGCTGCGGCATGACTGCGCACCCTTAGGTCAAACCGCGGGCTCCTGCCTGGTGGATTTGGAAACCCATCAAGTGCTCGGCGTGCACTTGTGCGGGCGCTATCTGGAGAGCAGCACGGCGATTCCCCTGTGGGTGCTGCGAGACGATCCACTGATGAAGCGTGCGGGTGTGACTTTCACCCAGGCGACTTCGGAAGACCGGCAGTTGGTTGTGGAACGGCTGGAGCGCCTGGCCCGCAGCCGCTACTGGACGGATGCCCGCAGCGCTATCGGCGAACTGTATCGGCGAGCTTTTGGCAGTAACGACGCCAAGTAGTCAGTAGTGAGCTGTGAGTAGTCAGTAGTCAGTAGTCAGTAGCAGGTTCGGGACCCTCTTTTGCTACTGACTACTGACTACGGACTCTTCCGTGTAGCGCCGTGCCAGTTCCACTTCTTCCTGAAGCGATTCGGCCGCGGATACGGGACTCGACTTGGGATCCAGACAGAACAAGTCCCAGTCTTCCCCGTTCAATCCTTTTTGACGCACATACCACTGGTCGCGTTCGTCCTTCGCCAGGGGGAAGAGGGCACACGCCGCCGGCTTGTAGCGATACTTGTCGCCTTCCTCGGCGCCGACCTTGTGCAAGACGCAACCCTGGTGAAAGAAGACACACCAGCTCTCCACCACGCGCAGCATGGGTAGGCCTTGCTTGACGCGCCCGCTCAGGAAGCCTTCCTTCTCGACTACGGTCCGAGCTTCGGGACGCAGATGCGGCAAGAACTTGTCGAGATTAGCATCCATGCGCTCGACTTCCTCAGGATAGACCCCGGGCCTTCCATTGCGGCAGCAGATCCCCTCACAGCCGCGGCCGTAGATGCACTCGAACCGCGCTTCCGACAGGTTAATGACGGGTAGCTCGCCGAGCATCACCAATCCTCACCATGAGCGGGGCCCTGGCGTGCAGGGGAGAGTGCCCTCAAGGCGCCCGCGACTGGATGCCTACTTCAAATACTTGGCGTACGTGAGGCGCGATTCGCCCTCCCGGTAGAACTCGGGCACATCCCCAACCAGGCGGAAGCCCTGACGGAGGAAGAACTGTCGCGCCGGCGCATGACACGGCTTCGAGGAGGTCTCGGCCATCAAGATGTGCCCGCCGGCCGCCAACACCTGGGCTTCCACTGCCCGGAGCATGTGCCATCCCAGTCCGTGGCCCTGGGCGGAGGGAGTCACCGCGAGGCCCCGAAGATGATACGTGCTACCGGTTTGCGGGAGCTTTTCGAAAGAGGCAAAGCCGACAACCTGGTCCGCCTTCTCAACTACAACCCCATCATAATCTGTCCACCACCCATTGGCCAGGTGGTTCCCATTCGCCTCACCTTCCGGGGCAGCCTCATGAGAACGGCAAACGCCGCATTGATTCGCGATTTTGTCAACCAGGTCCCGGTCGGCAGCGTGGAGGAGACGAACCTGCGGCTCGGCGGCCGGCGTGACCCGAATCGGGGTCGGCTTTTGGCCGCGGGCCAGAGCGGCCCGGACCAGATCCACGGTGAACTGAGCGTGGGTGAGCCCAGCCGCGATCAGGGCACCGGTCAGTCCCGCCGTCGGACTGAAATCGGGGTTAGGATTCACCTCCAGAATGTATGGCCGGCCGGAAGAGCGAACACGAAAATCGACCCGGGCATAATCGCGACAGCCGAGCAACTTGAACGCCTGCCGCGCCGCAACCTCCAGGCGCTCCGCGAGCTTGGGAGAGACGTCGGCTGGGTAACGGGGGGGCGTTGCTTCGTAGTCGCGCGAACCGGGCTTCCACTTGGCGTCGTACGTCACGATCGGCCAATAGTCTGGATCCTTGTCGACGAACAGGATCTCGGAGATCGGCAGCACGATCAAGGCTGGCGCTTCGATCAGCGCGACATTGAACTCTCGGCCACGGACGAATTGTTCCACCAGCACGGGTGGGCCGTAGGATTGCAAGAGATAAGCAACACGGGCCTCCAGCCGTTCCTGATCGGTGACGACACTGCCTTGATCAAGGCCGACACTGGCATCCTGGCCAGCGGGCTTGACGATGACGGGCCATTCCAGGGGACAGGGGAGAACGGGCAAATCTTCGACGACGAAAAACTCCGGCGTGGGCAGGCAGGCCCCTTGAAGCAAGTGCTTGGTCAAGTGCTTGCTGCGGGCCAGGCAAAGCGCCTGGAACGGCGACCCGGTGAACGGCACTCCGAGCCATTCGAGCAGCCCCGCAACGTGCGCCTCGTTTTCCGACTGGTCCGCCGTGCCCTCGAACAGATTGAACACGACGTCGGGCCGCACGTTGTTCAGGCCGGCCAGCAACACCCCCGGGTCGGCGCTGGCCCCCAGGCGCGAAACCTCGAACCCGGCCTGAAGCAAGGTCTTGGCGACCACCTCGACCGTATAGAGGATCTCGTGCTCCGACTCGGCATCGGGATGATGCGCTGGCAGCACTGGCTCGTTGTAGAGGACGAGGACGCGTGTAGGACGCATATCAGTTTTTGGTCTTTATTTCTTGGGCCTCTTCGGGAGGCTCGATTGTAGCAGCGTTCGCAACGATCCCACCAGCGGGGTTAGGACTTCTGACCGCTGTCCGATGGGCGCGGCGAACGACTGTAACGATGAATCTGCCTCTGAGGCCGAGGGCGCGCCCTGCCTCGGGGTCGACTCGGAACCAGCTCTGCGTTTCCGAGTGCTCCCTCGGTTGTACCGGTCTACTCAGGAGTGACGTTCCTGGGCCGCATGCAGAATGGCCGCGATCAACTGCGCATAACTCCAGCCTGCCAGTTGCGCGAGGATCACCCAGACACCCGAGCCCGGGTTCAGGCCGGGAAGAGGATTGACTTCGAGGAAGTAAGGAGTGCCGTCGCGCAGGCGGAAATCGAGGCGGGCTACATCACGGCAGCCGAGCACTTCATAGGCGGCCAGGGCCGCCTGACGCACCGCAGCCGTCGAAGCCTCCGATAACTGGGCCGGACACTCATAGCGAACTTGGCGTTCCCAATCCCGTTTCACTTCCAGGCTATAGATAAACCGTTCCGTGGGTTGTCGGGGTATGACACGCATGATGCCGATGACCACCGGCGGACTGTTGCCGACTACTCCGACCGTCAGCTCATCGCCTTCGATGTACTCTTCGATCAGCACCGGCTGGCAATGATCGCGCCCCAGCGACGCGATAGCCTCCGGCAGATCCGCCGGACGGTCTACAATACTCTTGCGGCGGATGCCCTTGCTGGAGCCTTCCCAGGCTGGCTTGACGATGACAGGATCATCCCCGATTGGCAATTGGCAATTGGGCCGAACCACCATCCCGTGCGGGACCGTCACTCCCGCCGAGGCCACGAGACGTTTCGCGCAATCCTTGTCCAAGGTGACGGCCAAGGTCAGGGGATCGGATCCTGTGTACGGGATGCCAAGCATCTCCAACACGGCCGGCACCCGTGCCTCGCGCGAGCGGCCAACGCCTTGGCCTTCGGCAATGTTGAACACAAAATCCGGCGGTTGGGCCAGGAGCCGATCCAACAGCTCCCGGCCGTCGCCCAGCTTCTCGACATCATGGCCCAGGCTGCGCAGCACCGACGCGATTGCCTCGATGGTGGCCGGGCTGTCGAATTCTTCCTGAAAGTCGTCCGGCACCCCCTCACCCCAACCCCTCTCCCCATCAGAGGGGGAGAGGGGTTGGGGGGTGCCTTCCGCTCTCAGATCGTAGGTGATGCCGATCCTCATCCTGAGTACGTCTCACCGTTGGTGTGCAGGGGAACCAGCTCCTCGGCATGCCCGTTGTGATCGCAGCAACCATTGCTGTGACCGTTGGTTTGCTCGTGAGTGTGTGCTTCAGGGTAGTCCTGGGTGAGGACTTGCAACCGTCGCCGGGCCATGCGTTCGTTCTGTTCAGGCATGAGCACGGATTGGCTCCCTTGCAGGAGCGAACTCACACCCCGCGTGGCAGTAGGTTGCACGATGTTCGGCTTGTCCTCGGCTTGATAGCGCACGAGCATGCCTTCGTAATTGCGTAACACGACCGCATCATCGGAAGCGGAGACCAGGTAGTTGGGCATGAGCGGGATCTTGCCGCCCCCATGTGGGCTATCGACCACATAAGTCGGGATGCCCAGCCCGGACATGTGCCCGCGCAATCCCTCCATGATCTCCAGCCCTTTCCACACCGACGTGCGGAAGTGGCCGGCGCCGATGACCGGATCGCAGTGGAATAGGTAGTACGGTCGGACCTTGATGCGCAGCAGAGCCCGCATCAGTCGACGCATCGTCTCCAGCGAGTCGTTCACCCCCTTTAAGAGCACGGTGTGATTGTTGACCGGCATCCCGGCGCGCAACAGCATCTTGCAGACGCGCGCGGCTTCCGGCGTGACTTCGCGCGGATGGTTGAAATGGGTTTGAATCCACACTTTCTCCGCCGAGGCCAGCAGGTCGATGAGCTCGGAATCGAACAGCTTCTGCGGCAGCGTGACCGGTACCCGAGTGCCGATGCGAATGACATCCACGTGCGGTATCGCCGCCAAGTTGTCCAGGAAGAAGCGCAGTTTGCTAGTCGGCAGCGTTAGCGGATCACCGCCCGAAACAATGACATCGCGGATTTCAGCATGGTCGCGGACATACTCGATCATGCGCTCGTCATTGCGATTGATGGCATCCCAGCCACCACGAACCATGGTCGCGCGCTTCCGCGTGCAGAAGCGGCAATACATGGTGCAGACATGGGTCGTCACCAACAGGGCACGGTCCGGATAGCGGTGCGTCAGGCCGGGCACCGGCGAATCCCGGTCCTCCTCCAGCGGATCTTCCAGCTCGTACCCCGACTCGTTCCGCGCTTCCAGCGGGGAGGCCACGCTTTGCAGACGGATCGGGTCATGGGGGTCATCGGGGTTGATCAGCGAAAAGTAGTACGGCGGAATGGCCAACTTGTAGTGGCCTTCAAGTGTCCCGATCGCTTCGAGTTCCTCCGCGCTGAAGGCGAGGAGTTCACGGAGCTGCCGGACCGAGCGGATGGCGTTTTGGGATTGCCATCGCCAATCGTTCCACTGGCTTTCGGGAACGTGGCGCCAGAGCGGATGGCGCCGGGGCTTACCAGGAGGTTCTTCTTCTTCGACCCCATTGATGGTCCGAGCGAGGGACCCGGGGTCGATTCCGGTGCGCTCTTCAGTTTCACTCATCGTTCAAGACGCCTCCACAAAACATCGGATATCCAGTACCGGCGCTGGGTGCCAGGCATCCGCGTCCCCTCGAGAGGAGACTGCTATTGAGCGCCAAAGCGGGCTCCTCGGTGGGGATCGCAGCTGGCTCCGGTACTCCTCGTTAACGCGGTATGCTACCGCCAACTCCCTAAAATACAAGGTCTACCAATTCCGATTTAGGCGGTTTTGCCGATTTTCTGGGAAGTATTTCGCTTTCTCCCCTCAAGTTGCTCGGCCAGCCCGTTTACTCGGGCTCCGCAGAACCCCTCTTTAGTGTGCGACGCCCGCGCTCGCGCTGTCCTTCTGAGGCGGTGCTACCACGCAGCTGCCGGCGCCTCCTCCCCCTGGTGTCCGCCAAGTTTAGAACGGCTTAGCACTACCGCCAAGTCGAGTTCCGCAGAATTGTTGTCGAGTCGCCGATCTCCTTGTGAAGATCGGTTGGCAGCAGCGAAAAATTCAACCGCTTGGACCCGACCGTGGGCCGGCATCGTCCTGTTGATAAGACTGGCGAAGCGCCACGCCGGCGCGTACACTGGCAACCATGAAAACCGAGAGCGTATCTGCGTCGCCGAGTCTGATTCGCGCCCTGGGTCCGTTGATGGCCACGGCAGTCGTGGTCGGCACCGTTATCGGCTCGGGAGTTTTCAAGAAGCCGCAAGTGGTCGCCAGCAATGTGCCGTACTTCGGCCTGGCAGCTTTGGTATGGGTTCTCGGCGGCTTGTTGGCCCTACTGGGCGCCCTGGCCTACGCCGAAGTGGCGGTCCTGTATCCGAAAGCCGGCGGCAATTACGTCTTCCTCCGCGAAGGCTATGGCCGACTGGCCGGCTTTCTGTGGGGTTGGGTCGAGTTCTGGATTATTCGTGGCGCCTCCTTGGCGGCCCTGGCTACGATTTTCAGCGAGTCACTACACGACGTCCTCCGCAACCAGGCCTTTCAGGAAACAACAGGCCTGGCGCTGGGCCCCGAACCGCTCGCATTTTGGCCGCAGATCTGGCTTACGGTCGCCGTCATCCTCGGCTTGGCGGGCGTGAACGTCCTCGGGGTGCGGTGGGGTGGGTTGTTACAACTTTTCATCACCACGGTCAAGGTCGCTTCCCTGATCGGTATCGCGCTCTTGCCCTTCCTGGTCGGCGCACTAGTCCGCAATGGATCCAGCGTACCTGGACCGAACGTGGAGCACTTGCTGCCGCTTTGGCCGGGGACCTGGAGTGAAGTCAACCTCGGCAACGTCGGTACGGCCCTGCTCGGCGTGCTTTGGGCTTATCACGGCTGGATGAACATCGCCCCGGTGGCCGAGGAAGTCCGCTCGCCCCAACGCAACATTCCGCTTTCCCTGCTGGGAGGCGTCGGCATCATCATCGTGCTCTACCTGGGGGCAAATTTCGCTTACTATCTGATCCTGTCTCAGCCCGAGATTGCGGGCGTCAAGACCACAACCGTTGCGACGGAGTTCAGCCTGCGTCTCCTGGGACCGATCGGTGCGGCCGCCGCCTCCGCAGCCGTGATGTGCTCGGTGTTTGGCGCACTCAACGGCAACCTCCTGGTTGGGCCACGCTTACTGTATGCCATGGGCGAAGACCGCCTGGCTCCTCGTGCCCTGGGGGCGGTCCATCCGCGTTATCGCACGCCGGCTCTGGCGATCCTCGTCATGGCGATCTGGGCCGGCATCCTGGTGTTGGCGGCGGCAGCACTGTCGCGGAATCGGTTGCCGGTCCTGACGCTCGGGGGCCTGACACTCGACCTGAATCTCCCCGAGGGCAAGCCGCTCTTCGATATCATGACCGATTTCGCCATGTTCGGCGCGATCATCTTCGAGACGCTGGCGGTGGCGACCATCTTCGTGTTTCGCTGGCGGCTGCCACAGGCCGAACGGCCGTACCGCTGCTGGGGCTATCCGCTGGTGCCGCTGCTGTATGTGCTCATCTTGTCGTCGGTGGTCGTGAATACGTTTATCAATCAGCGCATCGAGTCGCTCGTGGGGGTGGGATTCATCGCCGTAGGAGCAGCCGTTTATACTCGGATCGATCGGCGCGCGAAGGGGAAAT
>JBGQLF010000084.1:0-13809 GCA_041499985.1 Gemmataceae bacterium | reverse complement strand
TGAGGCTGGCAAACTTCACTACAAACCGCCATACTGTGGTCATGGCATTCTCCCCAGGTTGGCTGAGTTAGCACCAACCAATTCTGCGGGATGAATGCCTTCTTTGCTTTACCTCTTTGGTTGCGGCTCAGCCGCGTTGGGCGCGAGCCAGCAGCATTTAGAGCCGCTCGAGGCGCAGCGTCTGCTCGCGCAGGAACGCTTCGCACTCCGCTCGCGTGAATACCCCCGGCGTGGTGCCGATCGCGCGCACGCAGCTGGCTCCAAGCGCACTGGCCACGCGCAGGCAATCCTCCGCATCCAGGTTATTCAACAACCCGTAAATATAGCCCGCATCAAAGGCGTCGCCGCCGCCGCTGCCATCGACGAACGGCACCGTGTAGACACCAGCCCGCAACCGGATCTGGTCGCTGACCAGGACGGCTCCTTCCGCGCCAAGCGTGATGACCGCGGTCCCGGCGCCGAGACGGTGGAAGATCTCCGCCTGGCGCACTGGATCGTGTTCGCCCGTGATCAGCTCCGCTTCGTGGTTGTTGGGTAAGAACACGTCTACGTGCGGCAGGAGCCGTTCCAAGCGTGGCAGATAGTCGGCTGCTCCAGGCGTGGCCACGTCCAGCACAGTGCGGGCACCGGCACGGTGGGCCGCGGCGAAAACCGGGATCAGCTCGTCCTGATGCACGTGGGGCATCAACAGATAGCCACCCAGGTAGAGGACGCGACAGCGATTGACCCGATCCGGCGGAATGTCCGCCGCGCGAAACTCACCATTGGCGCCAAATGTGTGAATGAAGCGCCGATCCTGGCCGGTCACGTTGACGATGAGCGTTTGGCTGGTGTCTGCGTCCGGCGTAACTGTGACGGCCGAGACGTCGACGCCGTGCTCGCGCAGCATGTCGGCGACGACCCGACCAAAGACGTCGGCGCCGACTCGCCCGACGACTGCGGCCCGCACGCCCATTTTGGCCAGGTCCACGGCCGCGTTGGCGGCGCAGCCGCCGATGGTCAAGAGCATCCGCTCCGTCATGACCAGTTCACCCGCTGCCGGTAAATGGGAGATTGGGGAACAGACGTGATCGGCGACCATGATGCCAGCGCACAGGACGTCGGCTTGCGAATTCATAGCGGACCTCGATTCCTGGGTCATAGAGCGATCCACTCCGAAGCGCGAAATGCCCAGCTCTCGGACGATCTGCCGGATGAGGCCGACGCTCACCTCCTTGCCCTTGTGCCGGGGCACCGGAATGATTTGTCCCGTTTGGGGATGAATCATCCGCAGATGCCGGCCTCCTGGGCAAGGTCCCACGAAGCCGAGCCGCCGCAGTTTGCGCAGAACCTGGAGCGGCTTAAGTAGGGTGAGTTTGGCCCTGTTTGCGCCGGGGGCTGGCGACTTGGCGTTCTTCGATCGCTATCCCCTGCAAAGGGGGGATATGGAAGCCCAATTGCAGGGCCAGGAGCACATTGCCTTCAATGACCTCGCACAGGTTCGCACGGGCTTCTTCAAAGCTGTCCCCCTGGGCGAAAAAACCGGAAGCCTGCGGAACCGTAGCGACCACGACACCGTGCTCGTCCCGGGAGTACTCTGCTTGCTTGAGAGCTTCTTCCACGTAGCGGGCCAGGGAGAAGATTTTGGCTTTCATCGCTGCTAGCCTACCAGGGGGGTGGGAGGTCCGCAAGCAGGCCTGCGGAAACTCAGCTTCCGTGGAGGCTATCGCTTGGAATCCGTTCGTCGAACGAATCATTCGGTTTCGCCCTTGACAGGAATCCCTTGACAGGCGGCAGGATTCCGATTCAAACACAGGGGGTGAGCGTAACCTGAAACTCACATAGGGAGGGGGGAGTACGCATGGTAACACCGAGGAGACCACCACCCGATTTGGCGCCCGCGGTACCGGAGTGGCTCACGTCGGAACAACGCATTACGCTCTGGGCGGAAGCACTGGACGCCGCGGAGTACTTGCTCCTGGTTGGTCTTCGCTCTCAGGTAGGGCCAGAGGGTGATCTAACAGCCGCCTACCGCAACTGGTATTCTGAGTACCGGCGAGATTATGAGCGTGGACTGTTTCGCATGCTCGATCGGCTAGGCCACTGCGAGAAAAACCATGGCTGCTGAGGTCGTGCTCCAGACGCTGAAACACGTCTGGCTCATCCTGGAGCCGTTTCGCCTGCCGATGGCTCTGATGGGTGGTCTGTCCGTGGCCATCTGGCAGCATCCCCGTGCAACTCGGGATGTGGACTTGCTCCTCGATCTTGGGTCGTTGCCCGCCGAGGCGATTCTGCAAACCTTCCAAGGAAAGGGCCTGCACGCGCGACGACAACCCCCGATCCTTCAAATCGGCCCTTCCCGGATCCTCCAATTGCTGTATGAGCCCGCCGGCACCTTTCTGGAGTTGCAGGTAGATCTGCTGTTCGCGGACTCCGAATACCAGCGGCAGGCCCTTACCCGCCGTGTGCCGGCCACGTTGCCGGGGCTGGGTCTCGAGATCTCTGTGTTGAGTTGTGAAGACTTGATCCTTCACAAGCTACTGGCTGGTCGGCTACTTGACAAAGCGGACGTAATTGCTCTGCTGCGGGCCAATCGTGCTGCTCTCGACCTCGTTTACTTACAGAGTTGGATCGATCGGCTCAGGCTGACCGCGGAATGGTCCCCCCTCTGGCACGAAGCCTTTGCGGGTGATCCATCGCCCGGCATGGAAGGCCTATGATTTCTGGAGGCGTCGAGGCAGTCATGCCCATTCGAGGAAAGGCGCTTTGAGCTAACCTGGAGTAACTCCCATTATGCTGCACTTTGACGGCGACAAGGACTTCTCGCAAGCCACGGCCGAGGTGTGGAGTAAGCTGAGCGATGCGCGTTTCCTGGTCCAGTGCATTCCCGGTCTCGAGACGGTGATCGAGGCCACGCCGACGCGCGCCCAGTGCATCCTCCGACCCGGTTTCTCTTTCGTGCGCGGTACGTTGGAGGTAACTCTGACCGTGATCGAAGCGGTGGCCAACACGCTGACGCGCGTCCTGGTACACGGTAAGGGCATCGGCAGCACCAGCGTCGTCCAAGTCACTCTCGAGTTGGCACCGCGTGACCAGGGCACGCACGCCCACTGGACCGCCGATATCACTGAGCTCGGTGGCCTGCTCAAGGCGGTGCCCCAGGGGCTGATCAAGGCATCTGCGCAGAAGGTCCTTGCTGATCTCTTGACGATTGTGGAGGCCAAGCTTCCCGATCCACGGCCTCCCACTCCTCATTGATTTTGCGGGACTCTTCCCGCCGCTTCAGAATGGCCGCTCGGAGTCTGGCTTTATCGACCGCTACTTCCGTAACAGGCAAAATCTTCAACAGCGGTTTACCATCCAACTCGAGGATGCAGCCCTTCCCGTCAAAGGGCAACGAGCGAAAGATATCCTTGATGTGTTCATTGGCGCTGTCCAAAGAGACTCGTTTCATATCCGCGATCCTCGACACTCCGCGTAAGCAGCCAGCCCTCCGGGACGGGCTACTTGTACGCTTCGTATTCCTTGCCCAACACCGCCGCCGCCACCTTGAGCTTCAAAATCTCATCCGTACCTTCATAAATCCGGCACACGCGCACATCCTGTAAGTGTCTCCCCGGCCGATACAGTGTCGACCATCCCCGGCCGCCGAAGACCTGCACCGCCCGATCCGCGGCGTCCCAGGCGGCATTGGCGGCAAACAGTTTGGCCTGAGCAGACAGCAAGTCCGCGCAGGTCTTGAGGTCTTTATTGCCGGGTTCTCTGGCGCTGGCATCCTTCGCTTCGGCAGCCTTCACGACCAGCGCGTCCGTGGCCAGCCGATCCATTTCGATGGCGGCGATGTGCTCCTGCACGAGCTGATGCCGGGCAATCGCCTTGCCGTGTTGTTGCCGATCCTTGGCATACGAGATTGCCTCGGCGAGGCAGTCTTCGATCACACCCAGGCAGCCGGACGCCACGCTGATCCGGCCACTGACGAGCGTCCCCATCGCAATGCGGAAGCCGTTGCCCTCCTCGCCGAGCAGGTTGGCCGCCGGCACGCGATAATTGCTCAGCTCGAACATCGCCGTGTTCGCGGTCGGCATGCCCATCTTGGCCGTCAGGTCCT
Organism: Gemmataceae bacterium; assembly: GCA_041499985.1. GTDB lineage: Bacteria > Planctomycetota > Planctomycetia > Gemmatales > Gemmataceae > JBGQLF01. Next base: position 9,722 of record JBGQLF010000084.1, on the reverse strand, counting down.
CGCGCGCGAATCCCGGACCATCGGTGTCCACGATAAACGCACTGATGCGCCCGTTGCTCTCCTTGGAATAGGCAAAGGTGACAATGGCGGAGGCGATGCCGGCGTTGGAGATCAAGTACTTGACGCCGTTGAGCACAAAGTGGTCGCCGAGACGCTCATAGGTCATCTGCATCTCGAGCGGATTGCTGCCGGCTTCCGGCTCCGTCAGGCCGAAGGCCAGCACCTTGTCGCCGCGCGTGGCAGCGGGCAGATAGCGCCGTTTCTGCTCCTCGTTGCCCCAGGTCAGGATCGGATACTGGCCGATCGACGTGTGGCCGGAGAAAAACGTCCGCACGCCCGTCCCTTCGCGACCGATGCGGGCCAGCGCGCGTGCATACGTGACCGTGTCGGAACCCCGACCGCCGTAGGCCGTCGGGATCGGCATCCCCAGCAAGCCGTACTTGCGGCCCAGGGGAATCACCTGATCGTTGAAGCGGTGTTCGACGTAGCACAGCTCCTCGATCGGGCGAATCTCCTCACAAAAGGCTTCGACGTCGGCCAGCAACTGTCGCGATTCAGCCGGGGTCATCAGTTTGGGTCTCCTCGAGGGCACAGGATGAGAAGCTACGGTTAGTTTAGCGGACGGTTTCGCTTCGGGATAGGCCGAGCCCAACCGTCCGGTTGCGCCGACTGGGCGCTTGAGCCCGCTCTTGCCGAGGGCGCCGATCTTTGCTACAGGTAGTGGCTTCGCCCGGTGAACCGCTCCGTTGAGGCACACCATGAACATTCACCGCATGGGCCGAACTGGCCTGAAGGTTTCGGAAATCTGCCTGGGCACCATGACCTTCGGCCACCAGTGCGATGAGCCCACGTCGTTTGCCATCCTCGAAAAGGCAGCCGAGCTCGGAGTCACGTTCCTCGACACCGCCGACGTCTACCCCGTGCCTCCTTCAGCCGAGACGGCCGGGCGCACCGAGGAGATCGTCGGCAAATGGCTCCAGGGACGGCGCGAGCGCTTTGTGCTGGCGACCAAGTGCCGGATGCGCGTGGGTGACGGCCCCAATGATGTCGGCCTATCGCGCAAACATATCTTGAAGGCCGCCGAGGATAGCCTGCATCGATTACGGACCGATTATATCGACCTCTACCAACCCCACTCGGCCGACCCCGAGACGCCCCTGGAAGAAACTCTTCACGCCCTGGACGCTCTGGTCCGCCAAGGCAAGGTCCGCTATCTTGGCTGTTCCAATTATGCCGCCTGGCAAGTAGCCCTGGCCCTGGGCCTCAGCGCGCGCCACGACTGGGCCCGCTTCGATTGCGTCCAGCCGCGTTATAACTTGCTCTACCGCGACGTCGAAACCGAGCTGTTGCCGCTCTGCCGGGACCAGGGGCTGGGTGTCATTGCCTACAATCCGTTGGCCGGCGGGTTTCTCAGCGGCAAATATCGACCGCAAGAGGCCCCCCAGCCAAACACACGCTTCACCCTGGGCAAGACGGGCGATCTCTATCGGGATCGCTACTGGCAGCAGGCCCAGTTCGAGGCGGTGGAGCACCTGCGTCGCTTCTTCGTGACGCGCGGCCGATCGCTGGTGCAAGTGGCCGTCGCCTGGGTGCTAGCGCAAACGGGCATCACGTCCGCCATCGTCGGTGCCAGCCGGCCGGAGCAGCTGGACGAAAGCCTGGCCGCGGTCCACCTCACCCTCGATCCTGAGGAACAGGAAGCGTGCAACCTGGCCTGGTACAGCTTGCCCCGCCCGATCAAACCACCGGGCTGAGACACCCCTTGTTTGTAGGACGGATTTCCTAATCCGTCCGGTCTGGGGCCGGACGGACGGATTAGGAAATCCGTCCCACGATTGGAGAAGAGCTCGGCAATTGACCTTGTCAGTCGGGCAAGCTTTTCCTATGAGAGGGGGTCTGCTCAGGATGCGTGAGCTACCCTCTGGCCGCTAACATTTCTTCGACGCGGGGCGCAATCCTCCTGAAAAGACACGCAACGTGTTGATTACAATTCCTCATGGCCCAGCCCCAATGGCGACAAACCAGCGCACTCGCTCCTGCTCCCCGACAAGGTGGATGTGGATGAGAAGCGGCCGATCTTCCCCATGCTCGCCGACAACCGCCGACGCGCTCCTCGATGCTCTGCGAACCAGCCGATTGCTTTCGACTCAACAGCTCGATGACCTGGCGCTCGAAGCCCAGGAAAAAACTCTGGAGGCCGCCGCACTGGCAAGCATGCTGGTCGAACGCGGCGCCTTGACGGCTTACCAGGCCGAGCAACTCTTGTCCGGCGGCGAGAGCCTGAGACTGGGCCATTATCGCATCCTCGATCGTCTCGGCGTCGGCGGCATGAGCCGGGTCTACAAGGCCGAGCATCTCTTGATGAAGCGCGTGGTGGCCCTCAAGCTCCTCTCCGCTCCCTGGAGCCCGGATCCCTCGGCCTTGTCCCGCTTCTACCAGGAAGTGCAGGCGATCGCCCAGCTATGCCATCCCAACATCGTTGCTGCTCACGATGCCGCCGAGGAAGAGGGCGTACCGTTCCTGGTGATGGAGTATGTGGAGGGCGTCGACCTCGAGCGCCTCGTGCGCGAGGAGGGGCCGTTGCCCCTCGCGCTGGCCTGCGAGTGTATCCGGCAAGTGGCACTGGGGCTCCAGCACGCGTATGAGCGTGGCTTCGTGCATGGCGATATCAAGCCCTCCAACCTGCTCTTGCAGCGCCGGGCCGAGTGCGGTTCCTCGTCGCTGTCTGCCGTGCCGGCCGCTGCGGAGGATTGTCCGCTGGTGAAGATCCTCGACCTCGGACTAGCGCGCCTGATTGGCGCCCCTCTGCGGGAGACCTACCCAACGCAGGACGAACACGGGGAGGGGTCCTTCGCTGGCACACCCGATTACCTGGCTCCCGAGCAAGCGCGCTGTGGTCAGGCAGCGGACATTCGCAGCGATCTCTACAGCCTGGGCTGTACCTTTTACTATCTCCTGACGGGACGAGTCCCCTATCCGGGTGGTTCCATCGCCGAGAAGCTGCTGCGGCATCAGCTGGACCTGCCTACGCCTGTGACGCAGCTGCGACCCGACACACCGGCGGAAATCGCCGTTATCGTTCATCGCCTCCTGGCGAAGGAGCCGGCGGAACGCTTCGCACTGCCGGCTGATCTGGCGTTGCTCCTTCAAGAATGGCTCTGCCTGCATCAGGAGCCGCTTGACCTATCTCCGCAAGCAGCCTTGTCGTGGAAGGCCGACACGCACCCGGCCGTGGAGAGCCCGACGATGCTCAGCCAGAGTCGGGAGGTCATGCCAGTCCTTCTGCCCTTCCCGCGCACGCCCGGGGAAGACACCTCCAACTCACCGGAGGAGGCCCCACTCAGCCAGACGGTCTCCCCGGCGCAACCGTGGCGCCGGCATCGCTTGTCGTGGCCGGTCATGGTCGCAGTCGCCGTAGCAGTCGGTATCGGTACGGCCTCGCTTGCAAGGCTTGCGCCCGCGCCAGAAGCGGTCCGGCTCACGACGTCCGCTCCACTCAGCAAAAAGCCCGCCTTCGTCACCGTCGCCCGCATGCCAGGAAGTACCTTCGCTGGCCTGGAAGCAGCCCTTGAGGTGGCGCAGGATGGCGATACCCTCGTCCTTCACGGCGATGGCCCATTTCGGACACGTCCACTCGCCATTCAGGGCAAAGCGTTGGCGCTTCAAGCAGAACCAGGTTGCCATCCCCGCGTCGAGCTGGTCACCACCCAGACGGAGCGTCCCTGGCAAGCTCTCCTGGCGACGGACCGCCCGCTGATTCTGGAAGGCCTGGAACTCGCGCGCGGTGCGCAGGACGACATCTCCACCCAAGCTGGAGCAGCTCACCTCGTCTACGCAGACCCGGCGCGGCTGCGCCTGGCGCGCTGCCGGCTCCTGGCACCTCGAGGCGCTGCGCTCCTCGTTTGCCGGAATACTCAACACGTCGAACTAGCCGAGTGCCTTCTGGTGGCGCATGCGTCCGCTTGTTGTATCGAAGTCGGCAACGAGTCGCGCCCCGTGGTTGAGGTGCGTGGTACGACCATTCAAGTGTCGGATCGGCGTGCGGCAGCTCTGTCGGTCTGGGCAGCCGAGGAACCGGGGCGAGGCTGCGTGGAACTGCACCTGGAGCGCAATACCGTGGAAGCCGGTCGCATTGCTGCCTTCGCTGGTCTCGGCAACGGCGTGGCGGTCCGCGCGCGCGAAAACAGCTTCGTTTTCCACGAAGCGCTCCTCAGCTTTGTCGGATTCACCGACGCCGCCGACTGCCGCCGAGCAACACGCTGGTACGGCGAGTGCAATCGCTACGAGGCCAGTACGCATTGGCTATCCCTGGACGGCAGACCTGCCGAGATGCGCAGTTTGGAAGAGTGGCAGCGGGCCTGGCAGATTCAAGAGAGCGGCTCCTCCGAACGTGCACCGCGGCAATCGTTGCGAACCTCGATGGCTACAACTCCCCAGCAGCCCTCGCTCCCCTAGGACACGGGGCTGCGCGCGGGTCCTCGTCCCTTCTCCCGGAACATTGTTGCTTTCCCTCATTGCGTTGGGTTTACCGGTAATGGTATTCTTAGGGCTCGGGGAAGAACCTACTAGCGGGAAGGATTAACAATGCGTTTCTCCGTCCTCTCAGCGCTCGCCGTTTCGGTCCTGGTGGTGACATTCTCCTCGGGCCAGCCTCCGGACAAGAAAAAAGAGGAGAAGTTCGCCACCCAATCCAGCGGCGTGGTCGTTGGGGGCAAGACGCTCTACCAGTGGATTCAGGAGATCAAGGACAAAGATCCTAGTGTGCGCGAGAACGCCATCGCTACCGTCAAGCTCTATGGGCAGACCGCCCGGGAGGCGGCTCCCGCCCTGATTGGTGAGCTGAATGATAAGGACGTCAGCCTGCGCGTCAATGCTGCGATCACGTTGGGGATCATCGGCTTGCCCGAGAAGGATCTGCCGGCGGGAGTCACTGGGCTCATGCGCATGCTCAACAACGAGTCACAGTCCATTGTTCGCTACCAGGCGGCCATGGCAATCGGCCGGCTGGGCCCCGATGCTCGAGCAGCGATTCCGGCGCTGCTCGCCACGGCGAAGGATACTTCCAGCTGGGAGATCCGCAAGGCCGTCGCGTTTGCCCTGGGGGCGGTTTCGGACGATCGACAGCACGGGCCGGACGTGCGTTCCATGAGGGCATTGGCCAGCCTCCTCAACGATGCTTCGTTCCAAGTGCGCCTGGAGGCGATTCTCGCGCTCATGGTGCTGGGACCGCCTCAGGCGGCCCTCGACAAGGCGGCCATCATCAAGAGCCTGGAGGGTGCGATTCACGATCGCAATAAAGTCGTAGCCATCTGGGCGCGGACCGGCCAGATGCGCATGGACAACACCATCACCGAAACCCACCTGAAGGCCCTCGCCAAATACCTGACGGCGCCGGAACTATCGCCGCGCATCCATGCGGCCCGCGCACTGGGCACGATCGGTCCCCAAGCCAAGTCGCGCGTGCCCGACCTCATATCGGCCCTGGATGACAACGACCCCTTGGTCATTCTCTGGTCCGCGTGGGCTCTGGGGCAAATTGGCAATCCTGCCTCCCAGTCCGTGGCCAAGCTCGAAAATCTGAAACAACATAAGGATGAGGCTGTCCAGCGCGCGGCGGCCGAGGCGATTGACCGGATTGGGGCCAAGCCAACCAAATAGTCTCGCGCTGTGCCACTCTGGGCGCACACAGGCACGCCAGCGGCCCCGATTAGGTACCGGCGCGCCGGGTGCTTCCGCCTCTGGAGGACGCCGCCTCCGCTGGAGGCGAAGGCACTCAGGCTGCGCTTCTGTCTCAGGGTCGCTTCCAGGTTTTCTGGGCCATTCGGCGTGCCCAGATCCAGATCTTGAGCCTCTCCACGATGCTCGCCGTTTTCGGGTCCGGCTTCTCAAGGGCCCCGTGACTCAGACGCCAGCGCCGCGGCAGGAATCGGGATAGCTCTTGCATCGTTCTCAGCTCTCGCCTGTTACATGGACCATTCTTCGATCGGACACCAGGAGGGATTCTGAGCAATTGCCATGCCAGGAGGCGGATGGCACGCCCTTCGCACAAGTAGAATGATTGTGGACGGTGGGCAGTAACCTCGGCAGTAGACCCCGGATGAGGGAGAAGACCCATGGCGACGAACGCAACCTTTCAGGAAGCGGCCTTGGCGGCAACGGGCGAATCGCCAGCAGTCGCCAAGCACTTGACGGCTCCTCCGCTCGGAGGTTCGGCTTCAGCCTCGCAGCCCAAGGAAGACCTGGAGCGGATCCTCCCAGAAATCAAGGACCTGGCTCTGAAAGTGGGGGGCATGGATCGGCTGGCTGATCTCGTGAACACCCTGTGCGAGATGAAGACTTAAACTGCAGCGCACGGTGCGCATCGGTTCTTCTCCGGTGCGCACCGCGCTTCCCGTATTCACTTCCACAACTACGGATCGCTGTTGCTTTCCCCCCGCCGACCGCGCACCCAACCCCGAGACGGCCTTCGTTTGTGCCCCCAACGCATTTCTTGCCGGAATGAGCTACACTTTCGCGGGAACGGGAATGGGCTCCTTCGGCCCCCCTCGGCGCTGAGCCGACATCGAGACTCCGACGTTCTGGGCGTCGCCTCACGACGCGCCCTCGGAGATTGCGATTTTCGGTCGAGTCTGAAAACTCAGGATCCACAAGAACAGACGAAACAGTGCACATGTCCCGGTGTCGATCCTGGTCCAGTTCGGTACTTGTGACCCTGCTCTGGTCGGCCGCGGTACTGGCTGGGACCTGGGCCCTCGCTGTTTACGAGGCGACTCCGGGCAGCCTCGGGAATACGCCGCGCCAGGCCCCCCGCCCTGGGGGGCTCGAAGGCGGGATCGGGAAGCCATCCTTCATCCTGTTCATTCACCCGCATTGTCCTTGTAGCGCGGCCAGCCTGAGCGAATGGGCACAACTCTTGGCCGATGCTCCGGGTGAAGTGGCCGCCGAGGTACTGTTCGTGCGGCCCGAGGGAGTGGGCGAATGATGGGAACAGACCCCCCTCTGGTCGGCCGCGAGGGGGATCCCCGGTGTCCGCGTTCGCACGGACGTCGACGGCCTTGTCGCCCGGCGATTTGGAGCGGCGACCTCGGGTCATGCCGTTTTGTATGACGCGACCGGCCAGCTACTCTTCAGCGGCGGCATCACGCGCGCCCGCGGGCAGCGGGGCGAAAATGCGGGCCGCCACGCCTTGCTGGCGCTGTTGGCGGGCGCGCCGGCCGCGCTCCGGACCACGCCGATCTATGGCTGCCCGTTGTTCGCCCCGTGCACTTCTTGCGCTGAGGAAGATAATCAATGTCAGCAATAGGCGAGACTCTAGCGTCTCCCCCAAGTAGTACGGCTGCCCGGACCGATGTCTTGGCCAAGCAGCAGCTGGAGGGGGTCTGCCAGCGCACCGATCGCATGTTCGCGCTGCTGTTATTCCTCCAGTGGCTGGCGGGGATTGGCGTGGCTGCCTGGATCTCCCCGCGGACCTGGGCCGGTCCGCTGAGCTCCCCCCATCCGCACCTCTGGGCCGCTTGCGTTCTTGGGGGAGCGATTATCAGCCTGCCGCTGTGGTACGCGCTGCGGCGGCCTGGCCAGGCTGTCACGCGCCATGTCATTGCCGCTGCGCAGATGCTGGCGGCGGCGCTGTTGATCCATTTGACCGGCGGGCGCATCGAGACGCATTTTCACGTCTTCGGTTCCCTGGCCTTCTTGAGCTTCTATCGTGACTGGCGCGTCCTTGTCACTGCCACCCTGGTCGTGGCACTGGATCACATCGTGCGCGGCCTGTATTGGCCGGAATCCGTTTACGGTCTCTCCACAGGTGTCTCCTGGCGCTGGCTCGAACACGCGGGGTGGGTTGTTTTCGAGGATTTGTTCCTCTTTTATGCCTGTTGGCAGACGCGCAAAGAGGTCTGGGCCCTGGCCGAACGCCAAGCCCTGCTCGAGGGCGCGAATGCCCGGGTCGAGCGCCAGGTCGAGGATCGAACGCGGGAACTGCGGACGAGCCAGGCGCTCATGCTCGAGAGTGAACGGCGTTTTCGGACCCTGGTCACCCACTCACCCGAAGGCATCTTCCAGACCGACGCAGCGGGTGCTTGTCTCTACGTCAATGAACGCTGGTGCGCGCTCAGCGGCCTGTCCGCGGCGGAAGCAGCGGGGCAGGGTTGGATTACCGCTCTGCATCCGGACGATCGGGACTGCGTGGTTGAAGCCTGGCGCCGAGCTGCGACGACTGGCGAGAAATTCGCCATGGAGTACCGCTATCGCACGCCGGCTGGAAAGGTCTGCTGGGTCTGCACACGCGCCGTGGTTTTGTGCGACGAGGCCGGTCGGATCTCAGGCTGGCTCGGCAACGTCACCGATATCACGACGCTCAAGCAAGTCCAGGAGGTGGCCGAGGCAGCGAACCGGGCCAAGAGCGAGTTCCTGGCCAATATGAGCCATGAGATTCGCACGCCGATGAACGGCATCCTCGGCATGACGGAGTTGATGCTCGACACCGACCTGTCGCGCGAACAACGCGAGTCGTTGGAAATGGTGAAGACGTCGGCCGACGCGCTGATGACCGTCATCAACGACATCCTCGACTTCTCCAAGATCGAGGCCGGGAAACTGGATCTCGATCCCACGACTTTTCACCTCCGCGACACGCTGGGTGACATGCTGAAGAGCCTGGCGCTGCGCGCCCATAAGAAGGGGTTGGAACTAACCTGCGACATTCGACCCGATGTGCCCGAGTTCGTGGTCGGCGATCCGGGACGCTTGCGCCAGATCCTCGTCAACCTGGTCGGCAATGCGATCAAATTTACCGAGCGCGGCGAAGTGGTGGTGCGCGCCGAACTCCAGCAGGTCTCGGCGGACGACCTCCACGTCGTGATTGCGGTGGCGGATACCGGTATCGGCATCCCTGCTGAGAAACAACGCCTGATCTTTGACCCCTTTACGCAGGCCGACGGATCGACGACACGCAAGTATGGTGGCACGGGATTGGGCTTGAGTATCTCGTCACGGCTGGTAGCTCTCATGGGCGGGCGGCTTGGAGTGGAGAGCGTGGTCGGCCAGGGCAGCCGCTTCCAATTCGACCTCTGCTTCGGGCGTCCTTCCGGTTCGATCCCCCAGAGCAGCTCTCGGCGGCCGATAAACCTGGTGGGACTGTGTGTGTTGATCGTCGATGACAACGCCACCAACCGCCGCGTGCTGCAAGAACTGCTCCTCCTTTGGGGCATGCGTCCGACCGCCGTCGATAGCGGACCAGCGGCCCTGGCGGAGCTGCGGCGGGCTGCCACCGCCGGGGAGCCGTACCCGCTGCTCCTCATGGACGCGATGATGCCGGACATGGATGGTTTCGAGCTGGCCGAGCAGATCCGGAACGAACCGGACCTCGTCGGTCCGACGGTCATGATGCTGACGTCCGCAGACCGTCAAGGGGATGCCGAGCGGTGTCGCCGGCTCGGACTCGCTGCCTACCTGGTCAAGCCGATCAAGTCTGGGGAACTCCAGGAGGCTATCGGCCAGGCCCTGCACCTCGATCCCACGTCGGCCGCACCGCCGGTCTCCGCAGTGCGAAACGCCTTCACCCAGGTGAGCGAGGGTTCGCCCCTCCGACGGCCGTTGCGGGTGCTGTTGGCCGAGGACAATGCCGTCAATCAACGCGTCGTGGTGCGTCTACTCCAGAAGCAAGGACATGCCGTCGAGGTGGCGGGCACAGGCACCGAAGCTCTCCGGATGCTGGAGCAAGG
>JBGQLF010000083.1:0-13816 GCA_041499985.1 Gemmataceae bacterium | reverse complement strand
TACCGTCGGCGTTGGCAATCCGGAGGCCGGCAGCCCCATTCCGCTCAAGAGCGACAGCTATCTGCGTTACGACAACCAGGTCGTCTCCACGCGCCTGGAGGAGCAGCCGCTGCAAGACATCGCCCGCTTGACCGGTGGCACCTACACGCCGGCGCGCACCCAGGCCCTGCCGCTGGGGGATCTGTTCCGCGAGCGCTTGGAGCCGCAGTCGGTCCGCGAAGAGAACGACGATGCCTTGCCCGTGTACCGGCAGCGCTATGCCTGGTTCCTGGCCGCAGCCTTCCTCTTCCTGGGACTCGAGATGGTACTCGGCCAGAGCCGGCCGCGGAGGGGCCGTGCGGAAGCGGCCGCCCCGCTCGCGCGCCCGCGCATCGGCTGGCTCCACTGGTTGCCCCTGCTGCTGCTCGGGGCGGCTCCGCTCGCCGATGTGGACGAGCTGTTGCGGGAAGGAAATGCCGCCTTCCATCGTGGAGATTTTCGCGCGGCCGTACGTTTCTATGAGCAGGCCGAGGTGGACACGCCCGATCCGGGGCTGATCGCTTACAACAAGGCAGCAGCGCTCTATCGTCAGGGCGATTACCGCGAGGCGGAGCTGCACTATCGCCGCAGCCTCGAGGATGCCGATGTCGTGCGTCTGCCGCGCGTGCTCTACGACCTCGGCAACTGCCTGGTCCAACGCGCCGAGCGCTACGATGTGGCGCTCCTGGAGGAGGCACTCCGCTGCTACGAACGGTGTCTCACCCCAGAGCCGGTCGATGCCGCGTTCGCGGGGGATGTGCGCCATAATCTGGAATTGGCGAAGCTCCTTTGGCTCAAGGCAAAAGCAGCCAAGGAAGAACGCGACCGGCACCATCCCGGCATGGGCGACGACGACCCCAACCCACCTGGCAACCGCAACGAGTTTCTCCGCGGCAGCGACGGCGACCGGTCCGGCGCGGATCCGCTCGGCAAAGCCGCGGCGCGGCCGAGCCAGCCCGGCGATACCGCTTTCGATTCGGCCAAAGGGGACGGGAAGCCTCCGCCCGGCAAAGGCAATTTGCCACCGCTGCCGGATGACGAGGACCTCGTCGCCCTGTCCCCGGAAGACACCGTGGAGCATCTCCGCCGGGCGACGCTCCGCATTGTGCACGAGCGCCAGGAGCATCGCCAGCGAACGGCGTCGCAGCCGTTCCGCAATGGCATGGACTGGTGAGCGGCACACCCGCGTGCTGAGCGTCCCTACGCGAGAGGAGCCTATGCTGGGATACTGCTTGACATTCCTGTTCGCCCTGATGACGGCCGATCCGGCTGGGGAGTTGCCGGTTGATGTCGTGGAACCTCCTGTGGTTGGCCAACCGGCGAACTTTAGTGGCGCGATCGGCTCCTATCGCGTCACGATGCGGGCAGAGCCGACCGAGCTGCAAGCCGAAGATCCGTTGCTGCTGACGGTGCGCCTTACCGGTTCGGGAGACCTGGAACGATTGCAGCGCCCCGATCTGCGCACGCTGCCTCGTTTTACGGAGCAGTTCCAGATCGAAACCTTGCAAGACCGCTATTTGCCCAATGAGAAGGCGCGCGAATTTGATTACCATCTTCGGCCGCGCAGCATATCGGTGAAAGAGATTCCGGCCCTGCCTTTCGTCTACTTCAAGCCCGGAATCCTGCCGGCGTACAAGGGGTATCAGACCACCTATGCCGCGTCGATCCCACTCGTCGTCAAGCCCCGGGCCGAGGTCACGCCGAGTGAGGTGCAGGGAGGGGTCGAGCCAACCCTGCCTCCAGACCCGGTCTTGCAGGTGGTCCAAGGCCCGCGCGTTCTGGGGCATGAGGAACCGTTTTCCCTGCCCGGCCCTGTCGCGCTGGCTGTTTTCCTCCTGGCACCGCCTCTCTTGTGTTCGCTCTGGTTTGCGCTGTGGCGCCAGCGCTACCCCGATGCCGCCCGTCAGGCTCGGCAGCGGCGGAGTCGGGCCGCCCGCCAGGCTCTGCACGCGTTGCGCCAGGCTGGTACTTCCCCTACGGATGCCGACGGGCGATGGGCCGCGAACATCGTCGCCACGTACCTACGGCGGCGCCTGGAACTAGGGGGCGCGGAGCCAACGCCATCCGAGATCCGTTTGCACCTGAAGCAGATGGGGATTGGCGACGCTCTCGGTGAGGAAGTGGCAGAGTTCTTCCGTGGCTGTGATGCGGCGCGGTTTGCTCGCCTGCCGTTGCAGGAGGAGCGGATCGGAGCAGCCGCTGCTAGCCGCCTCATTGTCGCGTTGGAGGCCGATCCATGGCTCTCGCGAAGTGCGTGATCGCAGTGCTGCTGGGCCTCGCGGGAGGCGACCGGGAAGGCGTGTCTGAAGCCGCGCTTCTGGAACAGGCGGAGACAGCCTTCCACGAGGGTAGATCCCACCGCGACATCGCGTCCAAGGCCCGGCAATCATTTCGGAGCGCGGCCGCCCATTACGAAGCTCTCCGTCAAGGTGGCGCCGACAATGTGGCACTGTATCGGAATCTGGGGAATGCGTATTTGTTAGCCGGGGAGCTCCCGCAGGCAATTCTCTCCTACCGCCGTGGTTTGCGTCTGGCTCCGGGCGATCGAGACGTGCAAACCAGCTTAACCTATGCGCGCACCCAGGTGGTCTACGCAGGTCCCGGCAGCTTCGGCCGCGCGCCGGAAGAGAATTGGCTTGTCTGGATTTGTCGTGGCTGGCCGCGGGAGCGCCTGGTACTGGCGGTTCTGGCGTACGGCGTGGCCTGGCTGGCGCTAACCCGCTGGCGGATGAACCGGCAGACCTGGCTGCTCCGGTTAGGAAGTGCGGCTCTCGCGACTGCGGCGCTCTTGGCGGCAAGCCTCGGCGTTGCGGCGGGGGAGCAGTGGCACGACACGGAACAACCGCTGGTGGTGATTGCCGCCGATGGAGTGCTCTTGCGAAAGGGCAACGGCTTGGCCTATCCTCTGCGCTACGACACACCCTTAAATCGGGGCGTGGAGGCGCGGTTGCGCGTCGCGCGCGGCGATTGGCTGCACATCGAGCTGTCGGGCGGCGAAACGGGGTGGGTGCCGCGGGCTTCTGTTTTGGTCGACATTCGCTGACCGGCCAATTCCCCTGGACGGCGGGCGACGTCTCGGACACAATTCTTAGCAGGACAAGTGGCCTGCGACAGGAGTTTCCCAATGTCCACGAAAGACGCGGTGATCGAGATGATCAAGCGGTTGCCCGATGATGTCAGTGTGCCGGATATCATGGCGGAATTGTACTTCCGCCAAAAGGTCGATGAAGGACTTCAGCAACTCGACGCGGGACAAGGAGTGCCGCACGACGAAGCGAAGCGGCAGTTAGCCCCATGGCTCAGCTGACCTGGTCTCCCCGAGCGATCCGGGATTTGCAGGATATCTGTGACTACCTCTCCCACAACTCGGATCGGTATGCGCGTGTGTTCGCACAGCAAGTTGTTGCGCTGATTGAATCGATTCCACGGCAGCCGCGTCTCGGTGGAATCGTGCCGGAGTATGATCGGGAGGACGTACGCGAACGTCTCTTCCACAACTATCGGATTGTTTACCGCCTTCGCGGTGACGATGTCGAAGTGGTCAGTATCTCCCATGGCGCGCGTCTACTGCCGCCATCCTTTCCCGACTGATGGGCTCTTACATTCCCGTCAGTCAACTTGGGGAGTGAGGTGACAACCATGCTGCAATCTGTAGAAGGCATCTACCGCGACGGCAAAGTGGAGCTCCTGGAAACGCCTGTCGCTATCAAGGAGGCTCGCGTCATTGTGACTTTCCTGCCAAGCGATGGTCCGATCGATCTCCGCGCGCGGGGTATTGATGCCGCCCAGGCCGCGGACTTGCGTTGGCGTTTTCAGGCGATTGCCGAGGACTGGGAGAGCCAGGAAATGGATGTCTACAATTCCCTTTAGGCGAAGTGATGTCGTCCTCGCCCCAGTTGTGAAGGTTTCTCCTGCTCGTGACACCCTACTCCAGTCCCGCGACCCCCACTGCCTTTGCCTGGAGACCTGCCTGTCCTCTACAATGCGCTAGGTGTGAATGCGCGCAGGTCGCCCGATCTTTGCGAGGAACCTCCACCGGTGTCTACCGATCGTATCAGCGAATACCTGACCGAATTCAGCCAAGTCCGCACGCGCATGCTCGAGCAGCTTCGGCGCGTCATCGTCGGCCAATCGGAAGTGATCGAGCAGATCCTCGCCGCGGTCTTCACCCGGGGCCATTGTCTGCTCGTCGGTGTCCCCGGCCTGGCCAAGACGCTGCTGGTCCGATCGATCAGCCAGATCCTGGACGTCGGGTTCAAGCGCATCCAGTTCACGCCCGACCTGATGCCATCCGACATCACCGGCACCACCGTCCTCGACGAGCTCGAAAGCGGCCGGCGCGAGTTCCGCTTCGTCAAGGGGCCGATCTTTGCCAATATTATCCTGGCCGATGAGATCAACCGCACGCCGCCCAAGACCCAGGCCGCCTTGCTCCAATCGATGGAGGAACGCCAGGTCACAATTGGCCAGGAAACGTATTCGCTGCCGGAACCGTTCTTCGTCATCGCCACGCAGAACCCGATCGAGCAGGAAGGCACCTATCCGCTGCCGGAAGCCCAGCTCGATCGCTTCATGTTCCTCATCAAGGTGGATTATCCCGCGCTGGAGGAGGAAAAACGCATCCTGGCCATGGCCACCAAGGACGAGCCGCCGGAACTGGTCAAGGTGCTCACGGCCAAGGCGATCGTGAATATGCAGAAACTGGTGCGCAGTGTCCTGGTAGGCGACTACGTGATCGACTACGCCACCCGGCTAGTGCGGGCGACGCGGCCCAAAGATCCAACGGCCCCCGAATTTGTCCATAAAATGGTCGATTGGGGAGCTGGTCCGCGGGCCGGCATCTATCTCATCCAGGGCGGCAAGGCCATGGCGGCGATGGATGGGCGATTCAGCGTCGCCGTCGAGGATATCAAGAAAGTGGCGATTCCCGTGTTGCGGCACCGGGTCAGCACCAATTTCCAGGCCCAGGCGGAGGGCAAGACGAGCGAAGATATCATCCAGCAATTGCTGACCGTGATCGGCGATCCAGAGGTAGCCAAGTACGAAAAGCGCCGCAGAGTATCGAACCCATGAGTCGGTATTATCGCGTCTTCGGTACGGCAGAGACCGAACCCGCACCCGTGGCCCTGCTCGAATATGCGCGGGACTGCGGCCTCGAGGTCGTCAGTCGCTTTCGCGGCGATGACCAGGGCTGGTTCGCGGCTGACCTCGTCTTGGCGGACGAAACAGCCCCGGTTCGCCTGGAGCGTTTTCTGGTGAGCGAGGAGGGAATCCGGGCAGAGCTCAACACCTGGGCGGCGTGGTTGGAAACGGCTGGGCACAATCCCAACCACGGTTGGCTCATGGAGCACATGATCCTCACGCGGCAGATCTTCACACTGGAGTCGTCTTCGCCCGACCTCGAGCGGACTCTAGAAGAGGATCTGTGCTTGAGCCTCTGTCAGTTCCTGGCACGGGCGATGGCAGGAGTGTATCAGGTGGATGGCCAGGGATTCTTTGCGGCTGATGGAACGCTACTGGTGCGAGAAGAGGAATGAGTAGTCCCGAGAGATACCTACGGCCCGAAGTGATTCGCCAGGTTGCCCGGCTCGATTTGCGCGCCAAGTTCATCGTCGGGGGCTTCCTCGCCGGTCTGCACGCCAGTCCCTTTCACGGCTTCTCGGTCGAATTCAGCGAACACCGCAGGTACGTCCCCGGCGACGACCTGAAGGATCTCGACTGGAACGTCTATGCCAAGACCGACAAGTATTATCTCAAAAAATTCCAGGCCGAGACCAATGTCACGGGTTACCTGGTCATGGACCTGAGTGCATCGATGGCGTACACGTACCGCCAGGAGCTGACCAAGTTCGAGTACGCCATTTGCCTGGCGGCGGCCCTGGGTTATCTGATGATCCATCAGCAAGACCCGGTCGGCCTGGTCACGTTCGACACGCGGATTCAGGCCTGCCTGCCGCCACGGAGCAAGCGAACGCAGCTCGGCACGATCCTGGCGTTGCTTGCCAATCTCAAGCCCGCCGGCCAGACCGATGTGGCCCAGTGCCTGCACCAGCTGGCGGCCATGATCCACAGCAAGAGCCTGATCCTTGTCTTCAGCGATCTGTTGACGGCGCCCGAACCGGTGCTGGAGAGCTTGCACCACCTGCGGCACCGTGGCAACGAGGTGATTCTCTTTCACATCCTCGACGAGGCCGAGGTGCACTTTCCGTTCGATGGCGTCATCGAGTTCGAGGATGTTGAGGAGCCCAATCACCTGACCCTCGACGCCCGCGGGATGCGCCGGGACTATCTGGCCGCGCTCGCCGATTTCCAGGATTTCTACCGCCGCGAGTGCGCCACGGCGAACATTGATTATGTGCCGATGGATACCAGCGTCAGCTTCGACAAAGCGCTCATGGAGTATTTGTTGCAGCGCCAGAAAAGGTTTTAGTAGGGTGCGTCAGCGCGGACTCGACGCACCCTACCGACTACTGACTATTGCCAATGACGTTCGTCTACCCACTCCTGCTCGGCGGCCTATTGCTGATGGGCGTGCCGGTGTTGCTGCACCTGATCATGCGGCCGAAGCCCAAACGGCTGCCCTTTCCGGCGTTTCGCTTTCTGGTGCAGCGCCACCAGAGCAACCAGCGCAAGCTGCGCCTGCGGCAACTGCTCCTGCTGGCGCTACGGGTGTTTCTGCTCGCGGCGATCTGTCTGGCCCTGGCCCGGCCGAAGATCTTCAGCGAGCGCATCCATTTGAGCGGCGATCGATCCGTGGCGGCCGTGCTCCTGTTCGACACGAGTTACAGCATGGAATACACCGTCAACGGCCGCTCCCGGCTCGACGAGGCGAAACGGCGGGCCCAGGAATTACTCGATGAATTGCCCGAGGGGAGTCGCATCGCCATTCTGGACACGGCCGAACCTGGGGGCGAGTGGCTGTCGTCGGTCGCGCTCGCGCGCGAACGCATCGATCGGCTGCGGCTGCGCCATGCCAACGGACCGCTGACGAGCCGTCTCGGGGAGGCCTATCGTTTGTTGACCGAGATGGAACAAGCCGTTGAGGACACCGGCGAAGGGCTGCCTCGGTTCCTCTATCTGTTTTCCGATCGGACGCAGCAGTCGTGGGATCCGAACCGCCTGCAAGAACTCCAGCAGGCCCGCGACCGGCTGACTCCTGGGCTCAACGCCGTGTTTGTCGATGTCGGCGTCGAGAATCCAGCCGACCTGGCGATCACCGACCTGAAGCTGCCGCGACAACGGATCGCGGCCGACGGCAAGCTCCTCCTGCATGCTACGGTGCAGGCCACGGGAGTCGATGGCGAGACTGAACTGATCTGCCGTATCGATGCTGAGAAGGCTGCCGATCGCAAGCCGATCAAACTGGCGGCGGGACAAAGTCAGGTGATCACCTTCGAGCGCAGCGGTCTGGCTCCGGGACCGCACCAGGCCGAAGTGACCCTGGCGACCAGCGATGCCCTGCCGTTCACGAATGCCCGCTTCGCGACCTTTCAAGTGCAAAGCGGCCGGCGCGTCCTTATCCTGGTGGACGATAGCCGTGATGCGACGGTTTGGAAGTGGGCTCTGGAGGAATTGGGAGACTTCCATTGCGACGTCCGCTTGACGGCCCAGGCTCGCCAGATCGGTCCAAGGGAGCTGGAACCATACCAGGCGGTCTGCCTGCTGAGCGTCGCCCAGCCGGAGAACGACCTCTGGGAGAAGCTCGAACAGTACGTGGGGAAAGGGAATGGCCTGGCGGTCATTCCCGGCGAAGAGTTGAACGTGGAGGCTTACGCTGGCCCGGCTGCCCAACGACTGCTGCCGGGCCGTTTTGTGAAGGATGTCGCTGGTGACTCGACCCTCGGGACTCTCTGGAACTGGACCCCTGAAACCTATCGCCATCCGGCGCTGGCTCCGTTTCGGGAATGGAATAAGAATGCGAACATCGATTTTGGCAAGTATGAACGAGGAGCCTTCCGCTACTGGGAGGTGGAGCCCGATTCCCAGGAGGCGGACGTGCTGGTTGCCTACAAGGACAACGAGCATCGGCCGGCGCTTCTCGAACGCGCCTTCCCCCGCAAGAAGGTCCGGGGCCGGGTGCTGCTCTTCACGACGCCGCTCGATGGCCGTTCAGCGTGGAACAACTATGCCGACTCCTTGACCTCGTTTTATCTGGTGCTGGCCAACAAGATGGTCGGCTACCTGGCGGGAGATGCCGAAGCGATCAACTTCAATTTCGTGTCGGGCCAGATGGTATCCCTGGCGCTACCGGCGACGCCACGCTCTACCCTGTACAGCTTGCAAGGACCGGGGCTGGAAGGCTCGGAAGTGATCTTGCCTCGCCCGGAGAACCAGAGCGAACTGACGGTGAGCCAGGCCGTCGCGGCCGGGAATTACACGCTCAGTGGAGCCGACGGCCGCCGGGCTGCCTGCTTCAGCGTTAACGTGCCGCCGGACGAGTGCCAGCTCGGGCGCGTCCCGCTGGAGCAGATCGAGGCGCTCCTGGGCGCCGGCGCGGTGTTGACGGTTGGCCACAGTGCCCTCCTGCGTGATGCACTTCAGGGACATTGGGGACAGCCTGTCGAATTGCTGCCGTGGCTGATGATCCTCCTCTTGCTGGTGCTGGCCATTGAAAACCTGCTGGCCAACAAGTTCTATCGGCGCGAGACGCCGGACGACAAGGAGACAAGGAGACCATGACGCTGACTCTGGATCCAGCCTGGCCGTGGTCGCTGCCTCAGGTGGGGCTGCCGGCCTTCTCGTGCGTCGCGCTGGCACTCGTCGGGCTGACCTTGTGGACCTATCTCGGCCAGCGGCGAGGTTCATCCCGCCGTATCCTCGTGCTGGTCGGGTTGCGTCTGGCCGCCTTGGTCCTGGCTTGCCTCGCGGTGTTGCGCCCGGCGCTGGCTTCGCGCGAGGAGCTGCGCCAGCCTTCCACGCTTCTCCTGGTCGCCGATGCCTCGCAGAGTATGACCATCCAGGATCAGTTTAATAGCCAATCCCGTTGGGACTACCTGCGCCGGCTCCTGGGCGACTGCGAAGCCCAGCTCCAGCAACTCCGCGACGAACACCAAGTGGATCTGGTCTGGTACCGCTTTGCCGCTGATGTTGGCGAGTTCGATCCGCAGGGCCAGGCCGACGGCAAGCGCACCGACTTCGGCCAGATGCTCCAGACGCTCCTGGAACGCCACGGGCATGAGCGTTTCCTGCGCGGTCTCCTCATTCTCAGCGATGGCGCCGACAACGGCACTCGTTTCCCCGCCCTGCCCTTGGCCGCCAAGTGGCGCAGCCTGCCGTGCCCGATCCACACCTTTGCCTTTGGCGAGACGACGACCACGGCCAATGTCCGCGATCTGGTCTTCACCGGTATCAATCCGGAGCCGTCGCCGGTCGCTGTCAAAGGCAAGCTCACGGTCAAGGGCATCCTGGATGCGCCGGGCTTCGTGGGCCAACGGGTGCGCCTGCACCTCCTTCTCAACGAGCAGGAAATGCTCGCTAAGGATGCAACACTCGGCCGGGCCATGGGCAATGAAGTCGAGCTGGCGTGCGATGCGCCGGCCACGCCCGGGGAGGCCAAGGTCACGCTCAAGGTCGATCCCCTGCCGGGCGAGCTGACGCAGCTCAATAATGAGATCAGTACCTACGTAACCGTCACGAAAGAAGGTCTCAGCGTCCTCTACGTCGAGGGTAAATACCGAGCCTGGGAGCCGCGCTTCATCCGGCACGCCCTCAGCCAGGATCCGCGCATTCGCCTGCACGAGGCCATTCGCCTCCGCGCGGAAACCGGACCTACGACGGACGCCGATTGGTTTCAGCTCGACAAGCAGCATTATGATGTCATCATTATCGGCGATATCGCGGCCCGACGCCTGGCGGGTGGCCAGCCGCAGGTTCTCACCAAGATCCGGCAGCTCGTGACGGAGCGCGGCGTCGGTCTGCTTCTGATCGGCGGCTACGAATCCTTCGCCAACAGCGATTGGAGACGAACGGAGCTCGAAGACCTTCTGCCAGTACATCTGGATGCGGCCGGCCAAGTGGAACAACCGGTGCAGATGGTGCCGACGATCGAGGGCCTGCGCCACTTTGTCCTGCGTCTGGCGGACAACGAAACGGACAACAAGGCGCTCTGGGACAAGCTGCCCAAGCTCAACGGCATGACCAAGCTGGGAAGCAAGAAGGACAGCGCCACCGTCCTGGCCCAGTCTGAGACGGCCGCACCGATGCTGGTGGGCCAACAATTCGGACAAGGCCGAGTGTTGGCGTTTGCCGGCGATACCACCTATCGCTGGTGGCGGCCGGAGTTCCAGACGGCTGGGTTTCGCTTTTGGAAACAACTCGTTCTCTGGCTCGCCCGGCAAGAGGAGGCCGAGGGCAGCGCCTGGGTAAAGCCGGACCTGCGTCGTTTGGCGGCCGGGAATAAGTTGGGATTCAGCGTGGGGCTGCGCGGCAAGGGAGGAGTCGAGATCAAAGATGCACGCTTT
The DNA here is from genome assembly GCA_041499985.1 of Gemmataceae bacterium. Taxonomy (GTDB): domain Bacteria; phylum Planctomycetota; class Planctomycetia; order Gemmatales; family Gemmataceae; genus JBGQLF01. The sequence goes on along the minus strand of JBGQLF010000083.1, from coordinate 3,338 downwards.
CAGGTCGCCGTGATTAGCCCGCAGCCGGCTGAGATTGCGGTGCCGACCGCCCGCGAACACGAGGGTGAGCGCGGCACGTTTTGGAAGACCGATGCGGCGGGCGAATACCGCCTGGTGGTGCGGGGCCACGGCCAGGACAGCGATGGCAAAGAGGTCCAGGGCGAGGCCACCGCTCGGTTTCTGATTTACCAGGACGAGGCCGAGATGGTTCGGCAAGCGGCCGATCACGACTTTTTGAACAAGCTCGCCCAGGCCGGCGGCGGCAAATCTCATCGTGCGGAGGAGTTGCCCCAGTTCTTGCAGGATCTCCAGGCGCTGCCTCTGGCACACGCGAAGCCCAAGGCCAAGCTCTGGCCCGACTGGCGGCGCTTGCCGCCGTCGAAGACGCCCGCGGATCAGCTGCGGACACTCGCCGCCTCCGGAATTCTGGCATGCCTTGTGCTCTTCATTCTGGTGCTGTGTCTCGAATGGTTCTTGCGCCGCCGGTGGGGCTTAGTCTGATTCACGCTCCCGTTGCAAAGATTCGTTTAGCAGGGAGCCGCAGACGGCCGTGAGGAGCGCGGTCGCTTGCGGCTCTCCGCTTCTTTTTCAACAGGCTGCTTGACCGCGCTCAGCTCCGGACCTAGAAAACCTCCCGCCAGGGCCGAACACGCGGAACGCTTCGGCGTACGATCCGGAGGTCTTCCCCATGCAGCGCATCGTTTCTCTCATCGCCAGCGCCACGGAGATCATCTGTGCCCTTGGCTTCGAGGACCAGCTGGTCGGCCGTTCGCACGAATGTGACTATCCTGCATCGATCAAACGCTTGCCCATTTGCACTCAGCCGAAGTTCGACATTCACGGGAGCAGTTACCAGATCGACCAGCGCGTCAAGGCGATCCTCCAGGAAGGCCTGTCGGTCTATCGCGTGCACGCCGACCAGTTGAAACAGCTGCGGCCAGATGTGATCATTACGCAGACGCAATGCGAAGTCTGCGCGGTCAGCTTGCGCGACGTGCAACAAGCGGTCTGTGCTTGGCTCGACGGGCACGCCCGTATCGTCGCGCTCGCGCCAAATGCTTTGGCCGATGTGTGGGCGGACATGCACCGCGTGGCCGAAGCGCTCGGGGCGTCCGATCGAGGAGATGAACTGATCGGCCGGTTGCAGCAGCGGATGTCGCGAATCGCGGAACAGGCGCGGACTCTTCCTGAACGGCCGACGGTGGCGTGTATCGAGTGGATCGAGCCGCTCATGGCCGCCGGTAACTGGATGCCGGAGCTGGTCGAGATGGCTGGTGGCGTAAGCCTCTTTGGTGAGGCCGGCAAACATGCGCCATGGTTGACCTGGGAACAATTGTGCCAGCGGGAACCCGACGTGATTATCGTATTGCCCTGTGGCTGGGACATCGAGCGGTCACGCCAAGAGATGCCGCTCTTGACACGGAGACCGGAATGGCCGCGGCTGCGAGCGGTTCGCAGTGGGCGCGTCTACCTGACCGATGGCAATCAATATTTCAATCGGCCGGGGCCACGCTTGGCGGAATCGCTGGAGATTTTGGCGGAACTGCTGCATCCGAGCGTTTATCATTTTGGCCATGAGGGGAAAGGGTGGCAGCGTCTGGACTGAGCGAGCAAAGGAGGCACCCATGAACACACGGGAAGGCCGCTGGATCGACCGTTTGGCGATCGTCGAAGGAGATATCACCCGACAAGCAGTGGACGCGATTGTCAATGCCGCCAATAACGCCCTCCTGGGCGGCGGCGGGGTCGATGGCGCCATCCACCGGGCGGCGGGACCGGCGCTGTTGGAGGAGTGCCGCCGGCTCCACGGCTGTGCCACGGGGGAAGCGAAGATCACGCAGGGGTACAAGCTCCCCGCGCGCCACGTGATCCACACAGTCGGCCCGGTTTGGCACGGCGGCCAGACTGGTGAAGCGGAGTTGCTGGCCCGCTGCTATCGCAGCTGCTTTGCCCTGGCGGAGCAGCACGGCTTGCGCAGCCTGGCCTTCCCTTCGATCAGCACCGGGGCCTATGGCTATCCCATTGACCAGGCCGCGCGCATCGCCGTCAGCGAGATCCAGAATGCCTTGCAGCGCCTTCGTACGCTTGAGCAAGTCCTTGTGGTCTGCTTTGAGAGAAACGTCTACGATTGTTACCGCACTACGCTCGAGGACATCACGAAAGGAACCGCCGATGATCGCCGTTGACTGCCGTGCGCACTCACCGACTTTTTGGCAACTCGGGTCTGCTTCCCTGCGGATCTTTGCCGTTGTCGTTCTGGCTGGCTGCTGGCTCGCGGGCGCGGACAGCGGACTCGCGGCCGAGCCAGAAGGTACTTTCAAAGCCGGCGTTGCCACGCAGGTCATCACCCCCGCGGAGCCGATGTGGATGTCCGGTTACGGCAGCCGGAACAAGCCTGCGGAAGGCAAACTGCAAGACCTCTACCTGAAGGCGCTCGCCCTCGAGGATGCGGCGGGCACTAAGTTGGTGCTGGTCACGAGCGACCTGGTCGGCCTGCCCCGTGAACTGAGCGATGCCGTTGCCGACGAGGTCCAGCGGCGCACCGGGCTGCCCCGCGAACGGCTGATGCTCACGGTTTCGCATACGCATTGTGGTCCATTACTGCGCGGTAACCTCGTCGATATGTTCGACCTGTCCACCGAGGAAACCAAAAAGACCGAGGTCTACACCGACCGCCTGCGTAGCTGGATGATCGAGACCATCGTCGCGGCCCTGGCGGACCTCAAGCCAGCACGGCTGGCGATCGGCAAGGGAACCGCCCGTTTCGCCGTCAATCGTCGACAGGTCACGCCCAAGGGGGTCATCAACGGCAACAATCCCACGGGACCGGTCGACCACGATGTCCCGGTGTTGCGCGTCACCACGCCTGAGGGCAAGCTGCGGGCGGTGGTCTTTGGCTATGCCTGCCATAATACGACGCTGAGCTTTTACCAGTGGTGCGGCGACTATGCGGGCTTCGCCCAGGAGTACGTCCAGCAGAAACATCCCGGTGCGGTCGCGCTCTACTGGATCGGTTGCGGTGCCGATGCCAATCCGCTGCCACGCGGTACCGTGGAGCATTGCCAGAAATACGGTCGCGAGCTGGCGAACGCGGTCGAGGACGTTCTGGGCGGTTCGCTGACGCCTGTCCAGGGCACCTTCGCGGCCCGCTATGCGCGTGTGGCGTTGCCCTTTGGCGAACTGCCGGCCAAGAAAACGCTGGCCGCCGACCTGTTGAGCAAACAGCCGGCGATCCGCAAACGGGCCGAGCGCTTGACCAAGAGCCTGGAGACGGGTAGCAAGATCGACGATCACTATCCTTATTACCCAATCCAGGTCTGGCGGCTGGGCGAACAGCT
>JBGQLF010000082.1:0-13922 GCA_041499985.1 Gemmataceae bacterium | reverse complement strand
CTGACTACTGACTACTGACTTCGTGCATTCGGGGCACTGGCACAGCGCCCGCAGGTTTTCCAGCGTATAGATGCCCGTGTCGTGGCCATCGTTCCAGGCGATCTTGTAGGCGTAGTGGCCGACCGGCGTCATGGCGGTCGGCGCCAGCGCTGGCCGCGGCGTCAGCTCCTTGGCGCTGAGGATGCGGAAGGGGTCTGGTGGTTGATCGTGTTCCTCCCGACAGCTAGCGCACGGGCAGTGAGCGCGCAGATGCTTCCAGATGTAGACGCTGCGATGGCCATCGTTCCACTGGATGATCAAGCGCTCGGCGCCTTCCTTGCTCAGAGCCGTTGGCACGAGTGGTTCCGAGCGGGCAGTAGACATGAGGACACTCTCCTGACGACAAACGCCCCCCAAAGCACTTCAAGTAGGGTGGGCTAGCTCTCCTACTTTGATTGTAGGAGTGCGCCGGCTGGATTGGCTACCGACCCCTCTCCCAAATCCGACCCGGGCGCGGTCCCCCAGGGGGCAGCTGTCACAAAAAAGATCGTCCTGGCCCCATCTTGCAAGTACCATTGGACCCAATCACTTAGGGCCTTTCGTCCGACGACGCTCATTTTTTGTGTCCCGTTTCCCACGGGACTGCGGGGTCTGTTATAGGGAGGACACGCGATGACCGGCCTCGAACCTGACACCCAGGAGTTGCTCCGCCGCGCCGCGGAAGGCGACCGGCAGGCCCGGGGCGCGCTGTTGCAGCGGCACCGTGGGCGGCTGCGGCGAATGGTCGCCCTACACATGGACCGGCGACTGGCTGCCCGCCTGGACCCCTCCGACGTGGTGCAGGAAACTCTCGCAGAGGCCGACCGCCGGTTGGATGACTACCTGGCCGGGCGGCCCCTGCCGTTTTACCCGTGGCTCCGACAACTCGCCTGGGACCGGTTGGTCGAGCAGCACCGCCGGCACATCCGGGCCAGGCGGCGGAGTGTCTTGCGCGAGCAGGCCGCTCCGCTCGCCCTGCCTGAGGGGTCCGTCGCCGAACTGGCCGACCGGCTGATCACCCCGGCCGAGGGTCCCAGCGCGGCGCTGCGGCGTGAAGAGTTGGTAGACCGGGTTCGGGTTGCCCTGGTCGCCCTGCCCGAGCGGGACCGGGAGGTCCTCGTGCTGCGCTACCTGGAGCAACTGTCGGCGTCGGAGGTCGGCGCGGTGCTGGGGGTCCATGAAGGGACGGCCAAGAAACGGGCCCTGCGGGCGCTGCAACGGCTGCGGGCCATTTTGGGCGACGAGATCTCGGGGAGGGAAAGATGACGCAAACCAACACGGTGTCGAGTCCGGTGGAGTCGCCTTCGTCGGTCCTGGCGGGCCTGGTAGACGAATTGACAGCCAAGGCCCAGGCGGGGGAGGTGATCGATCTCGAGGCGGTTTTGCTCAAGCACCCCGAGCACGCTGTCGAACTCCGCCAGCTCTGGACCGCCCTGGGGGCGCTGCACGACCTGTCGCGTTCGAGGGAGGAGCAACTCGCGGCCGTGGCCCCACTCCAGGGGGACGTGGCCGGGCTAGAAACCGGGGTACTGGGCGATTTCCGGCTGATCCGCCAGGTCGGCCGGGGTGGCATGGGAGTCGTCTACGAGGCCGAGCAGATCTCGCTGAGGCGGCGGGTGGCGTTGAAGGTGCTGGCCTTCGCCAGCGCCCTGGACAGCCGGCAGTTGCAACGCTTCCAGAACGAGGCCCAGGCGGCCGCCCACCTGCACCACACCCACATCGTGCCGGTCTTCTTCGTCGGCTGCGAGCGCGGCGTCCACTTCTACGCCATGCAGTACGTCGAGGGCCAGAACCTGGCGGCCGTGATCGCCGGGTTGCGAGAACTCGTCGCCCGCAAAGGTGGACCACGCCCAACCGGCCCCAGTCCGCTGAACGCGGATACGGTCGACCCGCCTGCCGGACAGGTGGTCGCGGACGCCGACATGGAGACGGCCCCGGTGCTAGGCGTGCTCTCGACCGCGCGCTCATCGGGAGACGCGCAGTGGTTCCGCACGGTCGCGGAATTGGCGGTGTCGGCAGCGGAGGCGCTGGACTACGCCCACAAGCAAGGCGTCGTGCACCGCGACATCAAGCCGGCCAACCTGCTGGTGGACGGCCACGGCCACCTGTGGGTGGCCGACTTCGGCCTGGCCCAGATGCAGAGCACCACACGCATTACGATGACGGGCGACCTGGTGGGGACGCTGCGCTACATGAGCCCGGAACAGGCCCTGGCCAAGCGCGTGGCCGTGGACCACCGTACCGACGTCTACTCGCTGGGGGCCACCCTGTACGAGCTGCTCACCCTCCAACCGGCTTTCACGGGGACCGATCGACAAGAGCTGTTGCGTCAGATTGCCTTCGAGGAGCCGCGTCCGCCCCGTTCGCTGAACAAGATCATCCCCAAGGAGCTGGAAATCATCGCGCTGAAGGCGTTGGAGAAGAACCCCGCCGAGCGCTACGCCACGGCCCAGGAAATGGCTGACGACCTGCGGCGGTTCCTTGAAGACAAGCCGATCATGGCCAAGCCGCCCTCGCTGGCCCAGCGCGTGGGCAAATGGGCCCGGCGACACCCCGAGCTGGTGGCCGCGTCGGTGGGGCTCCTGCTCATCACGGCGCTGGGACTGGCGGTTAGCACCTTCCTCCTGAGTCGAGCCAACAGCCACACGAACGAGCAGCGGCAGCTGGCGGAAGACAGACTTGACGAGGTCCAGAAGGAGCAGGAGAAGGCGGTGAAGGAGGCAGCCAAGGCCAAGGCAATTACCCGCTTCCTAGTGGAGGACCTGCTGGGACAGGTGACCCCGGAAAACGTCAACCCCGATAAGAAGGTGACGCTGGAAGAGGTACTCGAGCGGGCGGACCGGAAGATCGACCGGGCCTTTCCCGATCAACCCGAGGTCGAGGCTTTCGTCCGCCTGACGCTCGGTAGGGTCTATAGCCATCTGACCCTCCCCGCAATGGCCGAGCCGCATATGCGCAAGGCCGTGAAGCTCTATCGCGATACGGTCGGGCCGGGAAACGAGGACACGCTGCGCGCCACAAGTGATTTGGCTAATCTGCTCGGCTGGGGGCTAAATAAGTTTGACGAGGCCGAAGCGCTCGCCGCGCCAAACATCGAGGACTGCCGGCGCCTCCTGGGACCGGAGCACCCGCTCACACTCCTATGTACGGCAAACATGGCCTGCTTTCTTCAGAAAGGGGGCAAATCAGCCGAAGCGTTAGCACTGAATCGCCAGATCCTGGAGATCCACCTCCGCGTCCACGGTCCCTGCCACCCCGCTACACTCGAGTTGATGAGGACCTTGAGTATGTGCCTCAAGAACGAGGGTAGCCTCGCCGAAGCCGAGGCCCTAGCGCGCTGGGCAGCGGAAGCCTCGCCCCGATTTCTGGGGGCAGAGAATCTCGCTGCAAGCAGCGCGGTTCACGTGCTTTCCCTGGTCTTGCAGGACCAGGGGCGGCTGGAGGAGGCGGAGACGCTCATGCGCCGGGTCGTCGAGGTCCGCCGCCGGGCCCAGGGACCTGCGAATGGCAGTACTGCCAACGCGACCCATACCCTGGCCGAACTGCTGCACAGCCAGGGCCGGCCAGTCGAGGCCGAGCCGCTCTATCGCGAAGCCCTGGAGAAATACCGCGACCTCAGGCTGATGGGCCGGAATAATGGACCGGCCGCGATGCGCGGGCTGGCCTTGGTGCTCAAGGATCGGGGCAACCTGGACGAGGCCGAATCCCTCGCTCGCCAGGCGATACAGGTCCTGCGTGAGCCGAGTTCCAAGGACCGAGCTGACGGCCTGGTCACTCTCGGCATCATCCTCACGGCCGCCGGCAAGGCCGTTGAAGCGGAACCGTTGCTGCACGAGGGGTTGAACATCCGTCGCAACGCCCTGCCTAAAGATCACTGGGCGGTAGCAGATGCTGCAAGCGTTTTAGGCGGTTGCCTCGCCGCGTTGCAACGCTACCCCGAGGCCGAGCCACTGTTGTTGACCAGCTATGAATCATTGCAAAAGGACGAACAGGTACAACCCCGGGTACTTCGAGAGGCCCACGAGCGTCTGGTCAAGCTCTACGAAACCTGGGACAAGCCGAACAAGGCCCAAGAGTGGCGTGCCAAGGGAATTCCACTCAAGGAACAACGGGTTCTGCGAGAGAAGTGGACTGCCGAGATGCACAAGGAACGACAGAAGTTGTACCGCCTGATGCGAGATAAGTCCCCCGCCACCCCCGAGCAATACAACCAACTCGCCTGGATCCTGGCCGCCGCGTTCGATCCCGAAGTGCGGGACCGGCAATTGGCGGTGGAGCTGGCGCAGAAGGCCGTCGAACTGGATCCAAACCGAGGTGAGTGCTGGGGCACGCTGGGCACGGCCCTGTATCGGGCTGGGGAACCGAAAGCCGCGATCGAGGCGCTTCAGAAGGCGACCCAGCTCCGCAAAGATGGCGCCGACTTCTTCTTCTTGGCCATGGCTCATGGCCAGCTGGGCGACCAGCAGCCGGCCCGCGCGTGGTATGACCAGGCACGTCAGTGGATGGAGAAGAACAAGCCGACCGATGAGGATTTGCGCCACTTCCGCGCCGAGACCGCGGCACTGCTGGGGATCAAGGAGCAACCCACGAGGAAAAGCGAATCACCTCCCGCCAAGGAGGCCCTGACCCCACCAATCATGACCCCAGGGGCAAAGTAGCGACACAAACCCAGGCTTGGCAGACCGTTCTCAGAATTGTTGTTTACCCCATGATCCGATTTTGGCGCAGCCTCAGGCTCATGTGTCTGGTCCCGCTCCCACCCCTGGTGCTGTCAGTCCTCGTGGCCCTCGGGTGTGGCGATTCTGGGCCTAAACGGTATGAGATCTCGGGTACCGTGACCTTCAAGGGCAGTCCGATCGAGGAAGGCATCATTCAGTTCGAGCCGATGGACAAAGGCCCGACGATGTCCGGCTCCACCATCCTCAATAGCGAGTACTTCATTCCCAGAGACAAGGGGCTTGCAGCTGGGAAATACCGGGTCAGCATCTACGTGGGGGATGGCACGTCGGGACAAGGCAAGGCAGGCCTCGACCCCAAAGTGGACCCAAAACCGCAGAGGGGATTTCGGGGGAGAGGCATCGAACGCGTCCCGCCGGAATTCAATACGAAGAGCACGCTCGTGTTCACGGTCTCCTCCAGCGGGAAGAACCGGTTCGATTTCGACGTGCCGTGAGGCCAGGCGTGGTGCCGGCCTGAGGAGCCCCAGTCTCTGGTTGTCCATGCTCAATGGAGGGCAGTTATGCGCGTTCGTCGTCGCGGGTTCTCGCTGATCGAATTGTTGGTGGTGATTGCTATCATCGCCACGCTCATCGGGCTGCTGCTGCCAGCAGTCCAGAAAATCCGCGAAGCTGCCAATCGCATGTCCTGTACCAATAACTTGAAACAACTCGGCGTCGCCATGCACAATTATCACGATACGTATGGCAAGCTGCCGGCCGGCGTTGGGCCCTACGGCTGCTGCTGGGGCACCTGGCAGGCATACATCCTGCCCTACATCGAACAGGACAACCTGGTCAAGCTCTGGGTCAACCTGAATGGCAACTCCCTGACTGGACCGGCCTATGCCGTCTCACCGAACAATACGAATGTTACCAGCAAGCGGCTCAAACTCCTGACCTGTCCGAGCGATACCCCGAACGCTCCCTTCGGCAGTCCCCCGCTCACCAGCCATAACTACGCTGTCAACTACGGGAATACGAGCTTCTACCAGGCAACGCTGAACGGCGTCTCCTTCGGTGGAGCGCCCTTCAGCGGTTACCCCTCGGCCTGGCTGAACCCTAGTCCGGCGATGCTCGCTGAATACGGGCAGAACCAGCCCGATAATGACCGGTTCGGCAAATACGGGCCGCTGGCCGGCCAGCCGCAAGTAGCGGTGGGGCAAATTACCGACGGCACCACCAACACGCTCCTGGTGGCCGAGGTGATTCAAGGGCAGACGGACGATCTGCGCGGCTTTACCTGGTGGGGCGGTGCTAGCGGCTTCACGACCTGGAATCCCCCCAATGCCAACGCGCCGGATGTGCTCACGGGCGGCACCTGCAACGTCGTCGCGACCTACAACCTCCCCTGCACCACGATCGCGACGAACGCCCTGCCGCGCATGATGGTCGCTCGAAGTCGCCACTCCGGCGGCCTCAATGCCGCTTACTGTGACGGCCACGTGGCCTTCATTTCGAATACCATCGACATCAACGTGTGGCGGGCGCTCAGTACCTCCCGTGGCGGCGAAGTCGTCAGCAACACCCAGTAAGGACGAGGACCAAGCGCCACGAACAGAATGGCAATTGTAGTATACATCGGCGCTACCCTGACTACGGTCGCCTACAGCAGCGCGGCCCTTGCACAGACGGTGGAAGTCACGGACTGGGACGTGGGGACGGGCAAGCCCACGGCCCAGCCCACCGCACCCCTCAAGACCCCCCGCGCCCTGGCTTTCGCCCCCCGCGGCCGAATGCTCGCCGCTGCCGAAGAGGAAAACCGGGAGGACCTCACTCTCGCGTCTTACCAGCAGCAGTACGCTGGCACGTCATGATCCAACGTTCGGAGCAAAGGCCCCGCACCGGTTTGGCGGCCAGAAACGCCTGACGCAATGGGCCTTTCTGATTGACCTGCGCGTTGGCCTCGGCTTCGGCAACGTCGAAGTCTCGCCGGAGGTCGGAGGCGAGAAGTTGTTGCTTCGGGGCGTGGACCACCTATACTGCATCACGAAAACGACCGGTCCGTGCGGAGGAAGAGCGACCTCGCAGCATTCTCGGGGTTCTACCCATGGAGATGTGTTCGCCCTGACCGGTGTCAGGGCAGGAATCAACTGGGGGTTACCATGAAAAGCGCGAGTCCGATGACGGGCGTGATGGTGGGCTGCGTGCTGCTGCTCAGCGCCCAGGGCGTAGGGGCGCAGGATTGGCCGCAGTGGCGTGGGCCCAATCGAGACAACAAGGTGGTGGGATTCACCGCCCCCACGACGTGGCCCAAGGAGCTGACGCAGAAGTGGAAAGTCACCGTGGGAGAAGGCGAGGCATCGCCGGCCCTGGTGGGTGACAAGGTGTATGCCTTTGGGCGCCAGGGTGGGGATGAGGTCACCTCCTGCGTGGATGCGGCCAGCGGCAAGATCCTGTGGCAGGACAAGTATGCCGCCCAGGCTGTGGGCGGGGCTGCTAAAGGGCATCCGGGGCCCCGCAGCTCGCCCGCGGTGGCCGAGGGCAAAGTCTGCACGTTCGGCGTCGGCGGGGTCCTCTCCTGCCTCGACGCGGCCACCGGGAAAGTCCTGTGGCGGAAAGACTCCAAGACCTGGCCCCAGTTCTTCACAGCGTCTTCGCCGATCATCGTGGACGGGAAATGCATCGCCTACCTGGGTGGGCGGGACAAGCCAGGAGAGATCATCGCGTATGACCTGGCCAGCGGCGAGGAAAAGTGGAAATGGACGGGCGAGGGTCCATCGTATGGCTCGTTTGGCCTCGTGACGGTCAACGGGACGAAACAGCTCGTAACGCCCACGGCGAAATCCGTCGTGGGCATCGGCGCGGCCGACGGCAAGCTCCTGTGGCAAATCCCGTTCGCGCCTCGGTATAACAACGGCACCCCGATCGTCGATGGGCAAACGGTGATCATCTCCGGTCAGGGGGTGGGCACGGTGGCCCTCAAGATCGAGAAGCAGGGGGACGGTTTCGCCGCCAAGGAGCTTTGGAAGAAGAGTCAGTCCGCTCACCAATACAACACGCCAGTGCTGAAAGACGGGCTTCTCTTCGGCATATCCAGCAGCCGGAACTTCTTCTGCATGAACGCCGAGACCGGCGAGGTGCTCTGGACCGACAAGACCGCACGCGGGGAATGCGGGGCCGTTTTCGATGCTGGATCCGTCCTCTTGGCCCTGACCAGCGACTCCCAGCTGGTCGCCTTCAAGCCGAGCAACAAGGAATACACGGAGTTGGCCAAGATCAAGGTCGCCGACACGCCCACCTGGGCCTATCCGATCATCGCGGGCAACCGCGTGTTCGTGAAGGACCGCGACAGCCTGGCGCTGCGGACCCTTCCCTGAGCAGAAGTCTTGAGATAACTGCCCTGGAAACTGGGGGCGCCCGATGGCATCATGCACAGGTCAAGGGGTCCCCAGTTTCCGTTCCTTCCTGGATATGGTTCATGGCTACCGTTACCACCACTCGCCGAGCACCCGCTTCTCCGCCCCCGAAGTCCCAAGCAGCCGGTGCATCTTCGGATCGGTACGCTATCCGCATACCGGCCAGTGCCAGCACGCATGCAGGATTTCGCGCCTGGGCTCTGTCTGAGGATTTTCCCAAGCACGTTCGTGTTGCCTTCATCGACCAGGAGATCTACCTCGACATGAGTCAAGAGGAGCTCGAAACGCACAACATTGTCAAGATGGAAGTCAGCCGCGTAGTCCTGAACCTCAACCGGGAAGCAAGATGGGGGAAGTTCTACGGTGATGGCGTGCTCGTCTCCAATGAAGCAGCGGGGGTGTCCAACAATCCAGATGGCACTTTCGTCTTAGGGAAAAGCCTACGGTCGGGGCGCGTGCGTTTCGTGCCTCGGGTTGGCGAACACGGCCAGTACATCGAGATCGAGGGCACGCCGGACTGGGTCATGGAGGTGATGAGCGACAGTTCCGTTGGGAAAGACACACAAAAGTTGCGTGCCGCCTACCACCGCGCTGGCATTGGGGAGTATTGGCTCATTGACGCCCGCGGCGAGGAGATTGTGTTTCAGATTCTCTACTGGCGCAAGGACGGTTACAGGGCCGCGCCCGTCAAGGATGGCTGGCAGCGCTCGCGCGTGTTTGGACGCAGTTTTCGCCTGGAGCGCCAGCGGGATGCGCTGGGGTTCTGGGAGTACACGCTTCAGGTGCAGCCGGCTTGACCAGAGATGAGTAACGTATGAAGCCTTCTCAGCAACTCTTGTGCTTCTTATGGCTTTTCGCGATCAGCCGTGGTAGCGGACACTCCGTCCAAGCTGACGTCATCCCGCCGCAACCGGTCGATGGCAAGATTGCCTGGGTCTACGACTACGCGGAGGGCCAGCGCCAGGCGCGGGCCAGCAACAAGCCGCTGTTCGTAGTTTTCCGCTGCGAGCGCTGACTGGCCTGCTCCGATTTCGACGGACAGGTTGTCCGTCAAGACCCCGAAGTGGCCCAGTTGGCCCAGCAGTTTGTCTGTGTCCGCGTCCAGTCGATGAACGGCGTGAACATCCAGCTCTTCCAGTTCGAGCGCGACCTGACCTGGATGGCCTTCTTCATGGATGCCCACGACCGCTTCTACGCCCGCTATGGGGGACGCGAGGATCACCATGCAGAGTCGTATCTCAGCAAAAACTCCCTGCTGAACCTGATGCGTGCGGCACTGCGGCTGCACGCGGCCGGGGCTGTCCAGACCAGCCGTTACGAACCGGCCGCCACGCCGGTCCAGATCCCTGAGGATATCCCCAACCTCCAGCCGCGCATCGCGGCCCGCAAGTCCGGCCAGCGCTGCATCCACTGCCATGACATCAAGATGGCCGAGCTCCAGCACCTCCAGCAGCTCGGCAAGTTCTCCAAAGAGATGATCTTTACGTATCCGCCGCCTTCGACGGTGGGCCTGAGCCTCGATTCGGATGAGCAGAACAAGGTGCAAGCCGTCAAGCCGGCATCGCCCGCCGCCCAAAGCGGACTGCGCCCCGGCGATCTGCTTCAGACGCTGGATGGACACCGCATTCACTCCGTAGCCGATCTCGCGCGCGTGCTGCAATTGACACCGTCGCAGGCGAGTCTAGCGCTCGAATTTCAGCGGGCTGGCCAGACGCAGCGTGCGACCTTGGCGCTCGCCGACGAGTGGCGCAAGACAGACGAACCATCGTGGCGGTCCTCGACCTATGTCGCGGGGCCCAATGCTGGTTTTTGGGCCGTGCCGCTGAACGAGGAGGAGAAGCGCAGGGCCGGTATCCCTGCCGCGAATCTGGCGCTCCGGGTCAACCTCCTATTCCGGCGACAGGCCACGCCGATCAAGGCGGGACTGCGGCTCCAGGATGTGCTGATCGAAGTGGACGGCAAGAGGCAGCCGATGACCGCCCGCCAACTGCACGCGCATTGCCAGATGAATCACACCTATGGCGACCGGGTGCCGATTGTCATTCTGCGCGACGGGCGGGAAATCAAGCTCACCCTGGAGTTGCCGGAGAAGCCGGGGCAGCTGGACTAACGCAGCAGAGATTCTTCCGCGCCTCTCGGTCGGATCATCCCGGGGTCGTCGTGAACTCGATCAGATAACGAAGCCGGTGCTGCTTGGGATCGAAGACGATCAGCTCGTTGTTCTGCACACCCGAGTGTCCCGCCTTGCCGAAGATGCTGTGGTGGTCCTTCGGGGGCGCCGTGTAGCCGTGGGCCTGCGGCGCGACGTAGGGTTTGCCGAGCACCACGTCGGCGGCGAACATGAAAGCGCCGCGGCCGGGGATGGTACCGTTACCGCCGCTCCAGTATGAATGCAGCAGGCTCGTATAGCCGGCTGACTTCTTCCAGTCGTCCGCGAAATACAGACCGGGACCGAACATGGCGCCGGTGAGGACGACACCGACTAGCTGCTTGGGCAGGCGCAGCGCCTCCCGCAAAATGCCGTGGACATTGACCGAGCGCGTGCCGTGGAAGAGCAGAGCGGTGTTCGAGGCGTGGAAACGCTTCGTCTCGGCGCCCTTGGTGTCGGCCCGCTTGGAAGGCTGGAACTGCGGCCGTTCGTCGATCGTGAGTTTTGCCCCCAGGATCTCTTGCTGCACGACCGGCAGCCGATCCTCATCGGCGTGGCGCGCGACGCGCCACAGATTCTGGATGTGCATCGCACCGATGTAGGCGTGCCGGTTGGCCGTCGCTTGCGGCCACCACGCGTACAGGAACTCACCCAGGGCCGAGTCCGGCGCCACCCATTCCATGGTCAACTGCATCTCCGCCAGCGGATCAACCTCGGTCTCGTAGTCGATGTCCGTGGCGTACAGGGCGCTCTCGAAGGCGTCCAGGTCGTTCTGCCAGGCGAGGATGTTGTCCTTGTTCAAGATCCACTCCGCAGGGGCGGCCCGCAGCGCTTTCTTCTTGGGAATCCGGCCGTACATCAGGGCCGTCAGCTGCATCAGCTCCGCGTCCTTCGCCTGGTCGTTCACCTCGTCGCCGACTTTGGCCAGGCGTCGCTGGGCCTCGGCGAGGAGTGTGCGTGCCTCATCGATGACGGCCTGGGTGGGCAAGCTGGCATCGGCCATGCTGCCGCGGGTGTAGGCAATGGTGGCCAAGGCCAGGTCGCGTAACAAGGCCACCGTCGCTTCGTCTACTTTACACGTCGGCTTCTTGGCCTTGTGGGCCTTACCGAGATTCCTTTTTCCGTTGGCCGTCGTACCATTCTTCGAGGCCGGCAAGCGGGCACCCTCGTTGATTTTGATGCTGCGGGCATCCGGCAGACCGGTACTCCGTGTGGCCATCGGCCGGACCAGGTAGCAGTCCTGCCCCGTTCGGGCCCGCAGCGTGCGGATGCCGGCGATGAGGACCCACTCACCGCGCCGGTCGTTCTTGGAATGGAGCTGAACCGCGAATTCCCGCTGTGCCTCCGCCTCATCGTCGCAGGCGACAAACTGAAAGCTGGGCTTGGTGGCGCCGGTCCGGCCCCACTCGAAGTAGGCGTACCAGATTCCGTCCTTTTTCGATTTCACCACGGCGGCGTGGTACATCTTGTTGCTGTCCTTGCCGTCTTGGGTGAAACATCCCATGTCGCAAATCTTGACACACTCGAAATCGCCATCGCGCGTGGCTGGCGGTCCAAAGCACTGGAAATCCGTGGCCGTGGATCCGTCGGGATAAGTGTTCTTGGGCAGTTTGGCAGCCATCATTCCTCCTCGCTGGGTGCGGTAAGTCTGAGATGCGATCTCGAACAAAACTCGACGGGAAGAACGGACTTGAGGACCGCAGCCTGGCGGCCGGCGGCGTCCTCTGCGGTTTCTCTTTCATTGTGGCAACAAAGCATTCAGCGCTGCTTGCAACCGGGCGCCGACCTCATGCTGGCTCATGCCGATATAAGCAATTTTTCCCTGGAGCCAGGCGCGGAAGTGCAGCCGGCCTTCTCGGTTCTGCGCGTTCAGTCCCTCGGTGCGGGCTCGGTGCAGGATGGCCCGGATCCGCCGTACCTCTGCCCGCGCCACGCCGGGCCGCTCATTGACGACCAAACCCGTGACACATTGGGCCGTGTTGCGGCGCAGCACCCGGCTCTTCTTCTCGTTCACGGCGAACCCTTCTTCCTCAGCGAGATGTCGAACGCGCGCCATCAGGTAGCCGACGCGCTCCTGGAGCCCGGCATCGCCCGAGAAGGTCAGGTCGTCTGCATAGCGCGTGTAGGTCAGTCCCAGTTTGGTGGCGAGCCCGGCCAGGCGTTTGTCCAGCCGGCGGGCGACCTGGTTCGACAGCCCTGGGCTGGTACAAGCTCCTTGCGGCAGGCCGCGCGGCCCGGTGGCGACGTAATAGATCCTGCCGTCGTACTCGACCTGCCGGCGCGGGCATTCAGTACAAAGCAGAGCCAGGATGGTCGCCACAGCAGGCGAGTAACCCAGGCGCTGGAAAACGCTGCGCACGCGCGGGAAAGTGATGCTGGGGAAGAACGCTTCCAGGTCCATGTTCACGACGACCACCCGTCCGGCGTGCGGTTGGGCATTGGTGAGTATGCTGCGACCGGCGATGAACCCGTGAGCAGGTGGTTCCACCGGTAGCCGGGCAAGGATGTTCTGGAAGATCCAGGACTGAGCGGCCGACAGCTTGCGGTGCGGCGCACTGAGGGTGCGGACGCCGCCGCTGCGCTTGGGGATCGTGAAGCTGACGTAATGAACCCGCGTGGCCACCTCGGTGTGGAAAGCCAACCAGCGGAGCTGCGCGATGGTTAGGCCGAGTGCCGTGGCCAGCTCTGCCGGCGTGCTCAGCACGGGCAGGCCAAGTGCCTCCAGTTTCTGCGGCTCGCTGTGACGGTCTCCCAGCCGGCCCGAGACGCCACGGCCGAGGAACTGAATATCGGTAGCGCGGCGGCGAGCGATCTCTTCGGCCCGGCGTTGATGGCGAGCCGCGGCCTCGGCTTTCTTCTGCTCCTTCCGCAGCGCTTTCTGGGCACGCTCGGCCTGGACTGCGGCCTCGCCTGCCTGATTTGCTTGATGGCGCAGGGCGATCGGATCGGGCAGCAGCCGATCCATCTCGGTGCCTACGCGATGGATTTCCGCCAGTTGCTCCGGCGTGAGAAGGCCGTGCGTGACCAGGGCCCGGTCGATGAGCCGGGTCCGCTCATCATCCGTGGGAGGGATCAGATCGCGCCGGCCGAACCAGGGGCTGCTCCAGAGGCGGCGGAGATCCTGGGCCGCGTCGTGCAGCTTCTGCTGGCTGATTGGCAAAAACTGGCTTGCATCCAGGCCGAGCGAGGCCGGCTGGCGTTGCGGCGGCGGGGCAGAAGGTTGTGCCGGCGACCTCGCAGCGGGCGATGATGGACCGCTGCCGAACAGCTTGCCGAACAGCCTGCGGACCAGGTTCGGCGGCGAAGGGGGGCGGGCCGGCGGTCCGGAGGTTCCGGTCTGCGGCGGCTGATAGCTGCTCGGGTCGTCCGCGAAACGGTGATAGAGGAAGGGTCGCGTCGGAGCGCCGACGTCAATCAGAGTGCGGTTGTAGGCGGCACCGAAACGGCCTTGCTCGTAGAACTCGTGAACCAGATCCCGTACGTCTTGATGGCGGACATTCCCGCCGCGTCGCCGGGCTTCCAGCGTGATGTCATAGGCGGTGAACATCGCGCCGGCCTGCACCTTCTCTTGCACTATCTGCTCGATGAGTCGTTGTGTGGCGGCGTCAGCCATGGACAGGCTTTCTCCCGTTGCGGTGTCCCGATGTCCTCCCCGTAGCCACAAGCGTCCTCGCTTGTGGG
>JBGQLF010000081.1:0-14015 GCA_041499985.1 Gemmataceae bacterium | reverse complement strand
GCCAGCTCGCGGGCTCCGAGCAACTCCCGCGTCTGGTCCGTCAGTTTCACATGAATGCTGACCGCGTCGGCAGCGCGCAGCAAGGTCTCGAAGCTGACAAACTCGACTCCAAGAACCGAGGCCCGCTCGGCCGAGGGATGAAAAGTCCAGGCCAACACACGCATGCCGATCGCCTGGCACAAGCGAGCCATTTCCTGGCCGATGCTGCCCGCGCCCACGATGCCGAGGGTCTTGCCGCGCAGGTAGATGTTGTCGAGGGAGATCCATCGGCCGCACTTCAGCTCGTTGGTCTGGTACCAGGCCCGCTTGGCCACGGCGAACAAGAGGCCCAAGGCGTGTTCCGCGACGATCGGAGCGGTTTGCCCGGGGATGTTGCTCACCACGATGCCCAGTTCGCGCGCGGCGGCGAGATCGATCGCGTCGGTGCCGATGCCACAGACGGTGATGAATTGAAGCTGCGGCAATTGCCGCAAGACCTCGCCCGGCCAGGTCACCGCCCCGCGCGAGTTGAGCAGGCAACGGGCGCCCTCGAGCCGGCATAGCTGCTCCTCGACCGTGGCGGGACGATCGGTGTAGAGGATCACTTCGCCGTGCTGATGCAGGCGTTCCAGGTGCGGCGAACCTTGAATCTGCGGTGGATCATCCCCAGGGATCACGATGCGAACTGGGAAGGCAGGCATAGACTCCATCTCCGTTCTCTGGCTGCCTCCGGCGCACGCTCGCAGAGACACCAGGTCCCGTACCTCGAGCTGGATCGGAAAGGGAAAAACGCTCGTGCTCACAACCCATGCCAATATAAGCGGATCCGGGGTTGCGAAGGAACGGTTTTCCGCGATAATCGTAGCCAGAACAGTGGGGATACATTACAAGGTCAACAGATGTAAATGTCTAAATGATTTCAGGCGTCTGCGCGCTGGCCGACAGGGCCTGCGTACCGGAATCGGAGGACGCCGCAGCTTCCACCGCCCTGGTCTGAGCCTGAAAAGGAAGAACGAATGCCAACGACGGAAGGTTACCGCACTTCGCCGGACCAGGAAACGACCGCGTGGCCGTCGGGAATCCCGTACATCATCGGCAATGAGGCGTGCGAGCGCTTCAGTTACTATGGGATGCGGGCGATCCTTTTCGTCCATCTCGTCGCCCTCTACGCCGCCGCGGGTGAAGCGCAGGGCCATTCCAACGAGCTGGCGCGCTACACGACGCACTTGTTCTTCGCCGGCGTCTACGCCCTGCCCATGATCGGTGCCATCATTGCTGATCGCCTCGCCGGCAAGTTCAAGACGATCCTTTACTTGTCGCTCTTCTACTGCCTGGGCCACGCGGCCCTGTCGCTCTGGGAGAACTGGCTCTCCGGAATCTACATCGGCCTCACCTTGATCGCGCTCGGGGCCGGCGGCATCAAGCCGTGCGTCTCGGCGAACGTCGGCGATCAGTTCGGCAAAGGCAACTGGTTCCGCGTACGCACGGTCTACCAGATCTTTTACTTCAGCATCAATTTCGGCTCGTTCTTTGCCACGATCATGATCCCGCGGATCAAGGCGTTCGCCGGTCCGCTGATCGCTAAGCTGCTGGGGGGCGGCTATTCGCCGGAACAGGAGGCGAGCCTGGGCACGAGCGTCGCCTTCGCCATCCCGGGCATCCTGATGGGGCTGGCCACGTTCATCTTCTGGCTGGGCCGCCAAAAGTTCGTCCACGTCCCGCCCAGGCCCAGTGGCAAGCTGGGCCTGCTCGATACGCTCAGCTCGACCGCCCTCTTCCTCTCCCTCGGTCACCTGTTCTTTACGTCTAGCCGGCCCGGGTACGAGATCCTGGCCTACACACTCTTCTTCTTGCTGCTGGGCCTCGCGCTCTTCGCCTATCGGCAGCGGCTACAGCCCGACGACGGCTTCCTGGCCGTCATGTTCTACACCTTGGGCCGCTTTCTGAGCGGCCAGCGGCGCGAACGATCGGCGGCGGACAGCCAGTCCGAGTCCTGGCTCCGTCGGAACGCGTTCTGGGGCCATGCCGTAGACCGCTTCGGCGATAGCGCGGCCGAGGGGCCGGTGGCCGTTCTCAAGGTCGTTTCCATTCTCTGCTTCATCATTGTCTTCTGGGCACTCTTCGATCAGCACGCCTCGTCCTGGATCGAGCAGGCAGGCATGATGCAGCTCTCGTTCGGGGGCCACGCAGTGTTGCCCAACGAGATTCAGGCCCTCAACCCGCTCCTCGTGATGCTGCTCATCCCGTTGCTCAACGTCGTCTATGCCGGCTGCGATGCGATCGGCATCCGCACGCCGCCGCTGGGCCGGATGGCGGTGGGCATGTTCATCACCGCCCTGTCGTTCGTCGCTGCGGCTCAGGTACAGACGTGGATCGAGGAGGCGGGCAGCGGCCAGGTCCCCTTCCTGTGGCAGGTGCCGCAATACGTGCTGTTAACGCTCGGCGAGGTGATGGTGTCGGTGACGGCGCTCGAATTCGCCTACACGCAAGCCCCCAAGCGCATGAAGTCCACCGTCATGAGCTTCCTCAACCTGACAGTGACGCTTGGCAACGTGCTCGTGGCGCTGTTCTCGAAGTACTTCGAAGGCATCCGCCTGGTAAACTTCTTCTGGACGTTCGCGGGGCTCATGGCCGCGGCCGCCGTGCTCTTCAGCTTCCGCAGTTTGTTCTACGTGCAACGGGACTTCACGCAGGAGTAAACCTCATGGGCCAAGACACGGCCATCACAAAAACCGAACATCTCGAATCGCTACGCCTGCCCCCGGCCACGACGCACCCCGCTGGTTTCTTCTACATCTTCTTCGGCGAGTTCGCGGAGCGCTGCTCCTATTACGGAATGCGCGCGATCCTGGCCCTCTACCTGACCGGGGTGCTTCTCTACCCGGACAGTGAAGCGACCCAGATTTCATCCTACTTCAAGGCCGCCTGTTACCTCTTACCGTTGCTAGGCGGCTTCTTGGCGGACCGCTACTTCGGCAAGTACTGGACGATCGTCGGCTTCTCGGTTCCGTATGTCTTGGGACACTTCGTGCTGGGCATTGAGGATCGGACAGCCCTCCTGGTGGCGCTGTGCCTGCTGGCCGGAGGCAGCGGCGTCATCAAGCCGAACATTTCCACGCTGATGGGGCTGACGTATGACCAAAAACGTCCCGGTCAGGAGGCGTTGCGGAGCGCGGGCTTCCTGTGGTTCTACTTCTCGATCAATGTCGGGGCCATGATCTCGATGTACGCGCTGCCCGAGATTCGGAAGTACATGGTGGAGACCTACCATGACCTGGGGCTTGCCTACAAGGTGGCCTTTCAGTTCCCGGCCTGGCTCATGGTCCTCGCACTCGGCATCTTCGCCGCCGGCAAGCGCCATTACGCCGTCGAGGCCATCCAGCGCAAGACGACCCTCACGCCCGAGGAACGGCGGCAGCGCTGGGAGACGTTGGCGGCGCTGTTCGGGCTCTTTGCCCTGCTCGTCTTCTTCTGGATGGCCTATGAACAGAACGACAACCTCTGGACCTTTTTCGCTCGGGACCATGTCGATCGTGTCTTGGACCTGGGCTTCTTCCGCAAGGAGTTCGAGCCAGACGGTTTCCAGTTCATCAACGCGCTGTTGATCCTCGTGTTCGTGCCGTTCTTCGGTTGGATGTGGAAGAAGGTGGACCCCGAGGGCACGCGCTTCCGTGCTCCGACCAAGATGCTGTTAGGTTTCCTGGTTACGGCCGCTGCGTCGGGGGTCATGTCCCTGGCCGCGTACCAGGCTGGCAGCGGCGAAAAAGTCTCGGCTTGGTGGATTGTGCTCGCCTTCACCGTGCTCACGGTCGGGGAGATTCTGGTGTACGGCACCGGCCTGGAGTTGTCGTTCACGGCGGCCCCCGCGAACATGAAGGGGTTCATTACCGCCTGCTTCCTTGTCACGAATACACTGGGTAACCTCATCAACTCTCGGCTGTCACCGCTGTACGAAACGGAGATCGCCGGGGGGCCCTTCTTCGCCCTGACGGCGGGGATCGTGGTGGTGGCAGCGGTCGCCTTCTTCTTCGTGGGTCGGCGTTTCAACCGGAGCACGGCCAACGAGGCCGCATGAACTACGGGAGGGCCAGCCCCATGACCCGTTACCGGTCCTGGGTACTCACCGATGTGGTCAACGACGTTTGGCTGGACAGCTTCAGCGTCGGCAACGACAGCTTGCGTCTGACCACGCCGCACGACTGGTCGATCCGCAAACGCACCCTGCGCGGCGGCCGGCGCGACGGCATCGACCTGATCGAGGTCCACAATGGCGCCCTGTCCTACGCGGTGCTGCCCACGCGCGGCATGGGACTGTGGCGTGGCGAGTACCGCGGCAATTTCCTTGGTTGGCGGGCGCCGTTGCTGGGGCCGGTGCATCCGAGCTCCGTGCATGCCAATGAGCGTGGCGGTCTCGGCTGGCTGGGGGGCTTCGACGAATGGCTGTGCCGCTGCGGCCTCGCCTCCAACGGGCCCCCCGGCGAAGATGTCGTCACGGATCCGAATGGGCGCACGCGCCGGACGCCGCTGACGCTGCACGGCGCGATCGCCAATCTGCCGGCGCACGCAGTCGAAATCCAGGTGAGTCTCGATCCGCCCTATGAGCTCCAGATTCGGGGGCAGGTCGAGGAAACCAGCCTTTTCTCATCGCATCTGTGCCTGACGGCCACGTATACGACCGTGCCGGGTTCGCATCGCCTGGTGATCCACGATGTCGTGGAAAACCGCGGTGCCGAGCCGGCGGAGATGCAGATGCTGTATCACTGCAATCTCGGACCTCCGTTTCTGGAGGCTGGCAGCCGGGTGGTGGCGCCGATCCGGGAAATGGCGCCGATTTCTGCCCGATCGGCGGAAGGCATTGAGACCTTTGATACCTACGCCGGTCCGACGGCCGGCTTCGCGGAACAGGTTTACCTGTACGATCTGCTCGCGGACGCCAGTGGACGTACGCAGGCGCTGCTGTACAACGCGGCAGCGGACCGGGGCCTGGTGTTACGCTGGAACCGTACCGAACTGCCCTGCCTCAGTGTCTGGCGGAACACGGCGGCCGTGGAAGAGGGGTATGTGACCGGGCTGGAGCCAGGGACGAACTTTCCTAACTTCAAGACCTTTGAACGGCAGCAAGGACGGGTGCGCGTCTTGCCGCCCGGCGGGCGCTGGGAGTGCACCTGGAGCCTGGAGGTCTTCGATAACCCGGCCGGCGTGTCCAGGGTGCTGGCCGAGATTGTCACGCTTCAAGCACACAGCCGGCCCATCCTGCACCGGACGCCGCAGCCGGCGTTTTCGCCGGGGTAGCGGATTCCTTCCGAAATCCGAGCGGCCAGGATCAGGCTTTGCTCCGCAGGGTATACTTCCAGAATCCCATTCGGCCGCGCTGCCGCTCCAGGCGGAAGTATCGGCCAAAGACGCGCGAGTACTGCCAGGACCCTCGCTGGGGAGCGGGCACGTAGCCGGTCGGTTCATGGTGGAGAATCTGGAAGGTCATCTCCTCTTCGAAAGCATTGATCAGCCAGTACTCCGTCACGTTGGCCCTATGATACTTGGCTCGCAGGCGTTGCGTATCCTTGCGAATGGTGCTACGGCTCACGATCTCCATGACCCAGTCGGGGGAGCCGGCCAGCTCCATGTATTCTCCCTTATGATCCTTGCGTGGCACCTTACGGACGCGCCCTGATTCGAGGCTCTCCCACAGCACAAAGGTTCCATCGGGTTCGGTAGAGAGCTTGGCGGCAGGGTTGGTGACCAGGCTGCCATCGGGATAATACTCACCGAGGTCCCGTCGATTATTCAGGACACAGATAGTGGTTCCTACGGTCGCCTTCAATTTGCTATGCGTTTCCAACTCTTCGGGACTCATGTCGATGAAAAGCTCCTGTTCGATGAAGGTAATGCGGACGCGCTCGGGAAAGTCGTCGGACGTGGCCCAGGCGCGAAACCCATCCAACGTAAGGGCGCTGGCAGGCACATGGATTTCCCGGTCCTCCAGTAGGATTGTGCAGCCGGCCCGGGGGATGGACGCGGCTAAGGGGGCCGCTTCTGAAACGGTGGGAATCGGTTGTGCGCTCATGTTCGTCCTCCTCGGGGTTGCGTTCAGCGGTCGGCCGGGCCGTCAACCCCTTTATAACCTGGCCAACACCTGGTGCAAACTGCAAGCATCACGCCAGACGTGGTCCGGTGTTGAAGAGGCTCTACCTCGCCCGTGCTTTCCGGCATAAGATGAAGTGTCGCCTTTTCCTCCCATGTTCCCGGAGATGCTGGGGTATGACTGGGCCAGACGGGGTGTGCCATGGTGGTCTATGAAGAGATGCTGAACCGCGACCTGAGCTGGGCCTTGCAGGAGGGAAGTATGCACTTCGAGAAGGAAAGCGCCGTCCACAAGACCCTGAAGCGCATCACGCAGCGGCTGGACGAACTGGGCATCTCCTACGCGGTGGTGGGCGGCATGGCGCTCTTCTTCCACGGCTACCGGCGCTTCACGGAGGATGTGGATCTCTTGGTGACGCGCCAGGGACTGGACGAACTGCATCGCCAGCTTGAAGGGCTAGGTTATGTGCCTCCCTTCACCGGGAGCAAGCAGTTGCGGGATGCCGAGACCGGGGTGCGCATCGAGTTCCTGGTGACGGGTGAGTACCCGGGCGACGGGAAGCCCAAGCCGGTGGCGTTCCCGGACCCCGCGGAGGCAACTCTGGAGATGGATGGGATGCACTTGCTCGCCTTGCCGGAGCTTATCGAGCTGAAGCTCGCTTCCGGGCTGAGCAATCCGAGGCGGGCCCGAGACCTGGCCGATGTGCAAGAGCTGATCGACATTCTGCACTTGCCGGTTGAGCTGGCGGATCAGCTGAACCCCTACGTGAAGGCGAAATATCAGGAGCTTTGGGACATCGTCCACAAGTACCCGAACAAGCCAGCGCGGTGAACCCAAGCCATGACTCTGACAAATGGCGGCGTATTCGGTATTGGCATTTGGGGGCTCCGATTACAGACCTCTATACAACTATTTCCCTCATTCCCAGAGATCAGAAGACAGAGGGTCAGAGATCAAGGACGACTCGGCCAGGAGCCTACCGCACGAGCACGACGCGAAAGCCCAGATCGTGGCCGCGGCTGGCGTGCACGAGGCTGAAGCCCGCACTGCGAGAACCCCCGTGAACGGGGGTCCGGAACCTGCGCTGCGTCGGCCGCCGACCCGGCGTCAACGCCGGGCCTAACACCGCAGCCGCGGCAAGCCCCGTGAACGGGGCTCCAAGCAGAGGCATGGAGATAGGCAAGCTGCGTGCCGAACACTATTGGATGCCCGCTTGTTTTGCAGCCCACCGCCGATCTCCAAATCACTGGCGAACCCAGGAGCTAACTGTTCGACCCCGAGACCCCAAGAGCCGACTTGACGCCTTTCCCCCCTCTGGTTATGATCGTCGTCGAATACTGGGAGATGCACCTTGGGTACCCGGGGCGCGCTCGCCCGCAGCCCCACCCGCAGAAAAGGATTTTCACGGGTATGACCGGCTCTTCAAACCACCATGGATGGAGTTCCCTTCCCCTCTGGCCTTTTCCTCCATGCTGAGTGAACAGTCGTCGGACGGCGTGGTGGTCTGGGCACCGGCCAAGGTGAATCTCTACCTGGAAGTGTTGGCCAAACGGAGCGACGGTTACCACGAGATCGCCACCCTCATGGTGGCCGTCAATCTCTACGACACCTTGGAGTTCAAGGAGGATACCTCCGGGGCAATCCAGCTCCACTGTGATCACCCCGACCTGACCCCCGGCCCCGACAACCTCGTCTGGCGTGCGGCGACGTTGCTCCAGCAGCGAACCGGCTGCCACCGCGGTGCCCAGATCCGTCTGGTGAAGCGCATCCCCCTGGCCGCCGGCCTCGCGGGAGGCTCGACGGATGCGGCCGCGACTCTCGCCGGGCTCAATCGCCTGTGGCAGCTCGGACATACACCAGCCCAGTTGGCCGCCCTCGGCGCGGAACTCGGCAGCGATGTAGCGTTCTTTTTTGATGCCACGCCGGCAGCCTGGTGTACCGGGCGGGGGGAACATGTCACTCCCTGGGCCCTGGGCCGAGCACTCTGGTTGGTGCTGGCCTGCCCACCGGTTGGTCTGTCCACCGCGGACGTCTATCGTGGCGTTACGGTGCCGGATCAGCCGCTGACGGGAGTGGAAATCCGCCAGGCCGCGGCGGACGGAAATGTGGAGGAACTCGGTCGCCGACTGCACAACCGGTTGCAGCCTGTGGCCGAACGGCTCTGTCCCACCATCGCCCGCTACCGGGCCCGCCTGGAACAGCTGCATCCGGCGGGGCAGTTGATGAGCGGCAGCGGGAGTAGCTTGTTCGCCCTGTGCCGGGACCACCGCCAAGCTCAACGGATCGCCCGCGAATTACGCACCGGACCCGAGGAGGATTCCTCTGACCCGCAGGTCGAGGACGGGTCAAAACCGAAACGGTGGAAGCTCTTCATCGTTCGCAGTTGCTCTTGAGTGTGCCACAGACAAAAAGGAGATCCGCTGTGGTGATCACCGAAGTTCGCATTAAGCTCATGGAAGATCACAACGAGAACGAGCGCTTGCAGGCCTTCTGCTCGGTCACGTTCGACAATGCCTTTGTCGTGCGCGATCTGAAGATCATCGAAGGTACCAAAGGCTCCTTCGTGGCCATGCCCAGCCGCAAGTTGACCGATCGCTGCCCGCAGTGCAGCTCCAAGAACCATCTGCGGGCCCGCTACTGTAACCAGTGCGGCGCCAAGCTCGACGAGGATCGGGCCACCCGCGACGCCGATGGCCGGGCCAAGCTGCACGCTGACATCGCCCATCCGATCAACTCCGGCTGCCGGGAAGTCATTCAGTCGGCCGTGCTCAAGTCTTATCAGGAAGAACGCGAACGGTCCAAGCAGCCGGGCTATGTCTGCACCTACGACGACTTCGACGGCGAATATGAAGAGTACACCCAAGTGATCAGCGAGCTGGGCGCTCCGAGTCGAGGCCCCGGCCCCGAATACCGCACGCACGCCTCCCACGGGCCACGGGGCACTCACAGCGGCCGGCATGCGAACGGCAATGGCCATGAAGCCGCGCGCTCGGTGGCCGCGCGCGAGGACAACCGCTCGGATGGGTTCGGCGCGGGAATCCTATGAAGCGAGGAACGAGGAATGATGAATGATGAACGGAAGACTCTTCGTTCATCATTCATCGTTCCTCGTTCATCCTTCCCGATAAAGCGCTTCGAGCTGCGCGGCGTACTTGGCAAAGACGACGTTGCGGCGCAGCTTCAAGCTGACGGTCAGTTCGTCGCCCGCTACCGTGAAGGGTTGCGTCAGCACGACGAATTTCTTCACCTGCTCCCAGCTCGAGACATCCGCCAAGGCGGTATCGATGCGCCGCCGCAGCAGCGCTCGCACCGCCGGGTGTTCGGCCAGCGCCCTCTCCACCGCAGGATCGGTCGCCACTCCTTCCTCTTGCAAAGCACGGCGCAGATTCTCCCAGTGCGGCACCACCAGGGCCGCCAAGAAGTTGCGTCCCTCGCCATAAACCGCTACCTGGTCAATACACTCATCTCCGAGCAGCAACCCTTCCAGGTAGGTCGGCACCACCTTTTTGCCGTTGGACAGGACGAGTAACTCCTTTTTGCGACCGGTGATGCTCAGAAACCCCTCGGCATCGAGCTGGCCCAGGTCGCCGGTGTGCAACCAGCCGTCTTGGATCGCGGCGGCGGTCGCCTCGGGGTTATTCCAGTATCCTCTCATGACGTGCGGCCCGCGTGTGAGCACTTCGCCGTCCGGAGCGATTTTCACCTCGACGCCGGGAATCGGCCGGCCCACGGTGCCAAGCTTATGGTGCGTCTTGGCATTGAAGCTGATCACCGGCGAGCTCTCGGTCAGCCCGTAGCCTTGCAGCACCAGCAATCCCGCCGCCTGGTACGCTTCCGCGATCGGCCGGGGTAACGGAGCGCCGCCGGACCCCAGCCAATCCATGCGCGGTCCGAAGATGTCGCGCAGCCGTCGCCTGGTCTCTTCCGGGTCGGCAGAGGCGACGGCCGTGAGGACCTTCTCGTAAAAGCGCGGCACACACGACATCTGGGTCGGCTGCACGTCTTCGAGATTCTGCACCACGGTCTCGACCGATTCCGCCAGGCACAGGGGCACCCCTGCGAGGATGCTCAGATAATGATCCACCGTGCGGGCATAAATATGGCTGAACGGCAGCCAGCAGAGAAGCACCGCGTCCGGCTCGCGGGGTGACGCTTCCTGCGAGGCAAGGGCATTGCTCAGCAGGTTGCCGTGCGACAACATCACGCCCTTGGGGTTGCCGGTCGTGCCGGAGGTGTACATGATCGTGGCCAGGTCATCCGGCGAGAGGGCTGCTTCCCGGCGCGCCAGCTCCTCGGCCAACCGTGGCAGCTCTTGCCGGCCGCGCTGCAAGAAAGTCGTCCAGGGTAGGGCGTCGTCGTCCGTAACGCCGCGGTCGAAGACGACAATGCCGCGCAGCGCCGCCAATTCGTGGCGGATTTGCCTTACTTTGTCCAGCTGAGCACGCGTCGAGACGAACAGCCAGCGGACCCCCGCATCGTCGAGTTGGAAGTGTACTTGCCGGGCCGTCAATGGCGTGTGCGGCGGCACATTGACGGCGGCCGCGGTCAGGATGCCCATGTCGGCCAGCAGCCATTCGAGGCGGTTTTCCGCCAGCAGTCCGACCCGATCGCCGGGCTGGACACCCGCTGCCACGAGTGCGGCGGCACAGGCGAGGGCATCCGCGCGGTATTGGGTCCAGCTGACGTCGTGATAGAGACCATGCCGTTTGTAGCGGAGGGCCGGGCGTGGTCCCAACCGCTCCGCCTGGCAATGGTGCAGCTCGGCAAGGTTGCGGTAGTTCATAGGTAGAGAGATACCTCTCGGCTACGGCGCCGCGGGATGGCCTGATCGCCGATGACCAGACACCGTATCCTTTCTATATAATCGGGAACTCGTTCGGACTCCAGGGGAGCGCGGGCGCTGCGGCCGGTTTCTGGCTGGGTCTGGTGAGGAGATGGATCATGGCCAGGATTCTCTTGCTCGATGACGACGTCGATCTGATCCACTTCCTCCGGGCAGCCCTGGAGGAACACGGCCATGAAATCCAGTGTCTCGAACGGGCGGAGCACGGTCCGGAGGTCCTGGCTCAGGCACCCTTCGATTTGGTACTGCTCGACAACAAGATGCCCGGGATGTCCGGGATCGAGTTTCTGGAAGCACTGCAAGAGCGCGCCCTGTCCGTGCCGGTGATCCTGATGACCGGCTACTCGACGTATGAGACCGCCATCCAGGCCATGAATCTGGGGGCCTTCGACTATGTTATCAAGCCCGACGATTTCCAGTCCTTGTTCCGCGAGCTCCAGCCGTTGATCCGCGAGGCGTTGGAAATCACCCGGCCGGCCAAGGAGGTGCACGTCACTCCCGAAGGGCCGCCATGCTTGGCAACCGGTCTGGTGCTCGTGGGCAAGAGCAAGTCGATGGTCGACGTCTACAAACTCATTGGTCGCTTCGCCCGCAGTGATGACGCCGTCCTGATCCTCGGCGAAACCGGCACCGGCAAGGAGCTGGTGGCCCGGGCGATCCACACCAACAGCCCGCGCAAGAACAAGCCTTTCGTGGCCCTGAACTGCACGGCTCTGAACGAGAGCCTGCTGGAGAGTGAGCTGTTCGGCCACGAAGCCCACGCCTTCACTGGGGCGGACAAACTGCGCAAGGGCAAGTTTGAGTACGCCCACGGCGGCACGCTCTTCCTGGATGAGATCGGCGACATGCCCTTAAAGTTGCAGGCCAAGCTGCTGCGCGTGCTCGAATACCAGCAGGTGGAGCGGGTCGGCAGCAACGAGGCGATCACGGTCAATGTGCGCTTGCTCTCGGCCACGCATCGCGATCTGGAGTCGGCCATCCAGGAGGGCAAGTTTCGCCGCGATCTGCTGCACCGCCTCAATCGGGTGACGCTGCGACTGCCACCGTTGCGGGAACGGTTGGACGATCTGCCCGAGTTGGCGGCCTATTTCCTGACGCGCGCGGCCGAGGAGACAGGTCGATCTCGGCCGACGCTTGCCGAGAGCACGCTGGAAAAGCTGCGCACCTATCGCTGGCCGGGCAACGTTCGCGAGCTCCAGAACGTGCTCTATCGCGCCTTTGGCGTCTGTCGGGGGACGCAGATTCTGCCGGCCCACCTTGACTTCCCAGGCGACGGAGCCAGCGGTCAACCTCCCTCGGGGCCCGCCGGCGGCGAAGACGAGGCGATCGCCGGCCTGCACAAGGCCATCCTCTGGGCCTGGAACACCAATCAGGCGAAACTCTGGCCCTTGCTGCGCGATCTCCTTGAGCGCGAATTGTTGAAACTCGCCCTCGACAAACTGGGCGGCAACCAGACCCAGGTGGCCGAACGACTCGACATGGCCCGCGGCACCGTCATCAAGCGAATGCAGGAGTACGGCCTGAAGTAAGGCGTCAGGGATTAGAGATCAGGGATCAGGGATCAGGGATCAGGATTGAGTCGCATGGATCAGTACTCTGATCCCTGATCCCTAATCCCTGATCCCTGATTTCCCAGATGGCTCGCCCGTTTCGGCATGGCGTTTGCGCCTTTCCCCCGAAAAGCCCAGCGTTTCCGACGACTTCCTGCCGAAGCGACCGAAGAACCCAATGGGTGACCGCCACAACGACACCGTGCGCGTCGATTTCGACCGCCAGATCATGCTGGAGTTCCACGGCTCGACCGTCACCAGTGACGCCGGAGGGAGCGGCAAAACTCTTTTGGAGGATAAATTTGTTCTTTGGGGAAAATCTTTGCAACCGCTTGTCCGCGGGGGTACGCTCAACCCCGGAAGTCGTAGCCGACGCCCCAGGAGGCCTCCATCTGGGAAAGATCGGGTTGGCAAAGGAGCTGTTCATGCCTCGTCCCGTGATCAAGCAGATCGAGTCCGCGAAGTAGTCAGGCAGCCGGGCCGCCCGGCGGTTCCGGCGATCACGCCCTGACCACCTTCTTGCCGTACGCCATCCCCACTTAGCGCCGCCAATGTCATCCCGTGGGACTTCCTGTTGTGAGGGCCGGAGGGGTGACTCGCCGGCCGTGGCCCGAACGCTGCACCCGAGGGAGCCTTGCCGATGCCCGTCACACCCGCGACCCATCCGTCGGCCGAAACCCTGCAAGCCTTCGGCCTGGGCAAGCTCGACGAGGCCGCGGCCGAGGTGGTCCTGCGCCACCTGGACAGCTGCCCGGACTGCCACAAGCAAGTGGCGACCTGGGGCGGGAATGATGATGGGCACGCCGGACTACATCGCCCCGGAACAGACGCTGGACGCGGCCCACGTCGACATCCGCGCCGACATCTACAGCCTGGGCTGCACTCTGTACTTCCTGCTGACCGGCGCCCCGCCGTTCAAGGGGACGGGCCTGTACGAGATCCTGCAAGCACACGTGTCGATGGAGGCGAGGCCGCTGGACCAGGTGCGGGAGGGGGTGCCGGCCGAGTTGGCGGCGGTGGTGGCCAAGATGATGGCGAAGGACCCGGCGCAGCGCTACCAGAAGCCGGCCGAGGTGGCGCAGGCGCTGGTGCCGTTCATCAAGGCCGCGGGGAAGGCGCTACCAACCGAGGCTGCGGGGAAGGGCGCCACGCCGGAGAAGCCGGGGCGGACGGAGACTGCGATGGAAGGCAGTGCCACCATCGCCCAAGCCCAGAAGAGGGTGGCCGGGCGCAGGCACCGCGCGCCGGCGCCGAAAGCGGCGCTGGGGAAGTGGTGGCTGGTCGGGGTCGGCGTGGCGGTGCTGGGGCTCGCGGTGCTCTTCGGTGTCGTGTTTAAGCTGAAGACCACGGACGGAAGCATCCTTGTCGTCGAGGTCAACGAACCGGGCGCCGAAGTGTTCGTTGACGGCGAGAAGGTGACCGTCACCTGGGGCAAGGACGGCAAAACGGCCGAGGTCCGCGTCAAGCCGGGCACACGGAAGGTGGAGTTGACGAAGGACGGGTTCACGACAAGTGGGGAAGAGGTCACTGTGGCGGAGGGCGAGCGCAAGGTCATCATTGC
>JBGQLF010000080.1:0-14020 GCA_041499985.1 Gemmataceae bacterium | reverse complement strand
GGACATGCAAGGGGCGCAGAAACGCGTCCAGCGCCGGCATCGGTTCGCCCGGCGCGAGAGGTACTCGCTTTGTAGTCTTCATAACTCATTATACGCACGTTCACCCCATGTGACAAAGCCGTATTAGTGAAGTAGGGCGGCTTCCGCGGGACACGGTGGTATTCTACCTCACGGTGACGGAGGACGGCGCGGGCGAGCACTTCGTGCCCCGCGAAATCGCGCAGAAGCTTTGCGCGGCGGCCAGCGCCCCAGTCTACGGGGTCTATGACACGTACTTGGGCCAGGGTATCGTCGGTGGTTACATGGACACCTTCGAGGCCATCGGCAAGGAGACGGCGCGGCTCGGCTTGTGGGTGCTGGCCGGGAACAGCCCCGAGAGCTTGCCGGATTATGAGACTAACAAGAGTTCTTATATCATTGACTGGCGTCAGCTCCAGCGCTTTGGCATCCGTGAGGACAACTTGCCTCCCGGCAGCATCGTGCGCTACCGAGTGCCGACGGTCTGGGAACTCTACCAATGGCATATCCTCGGTGGCATCTCCCTCTGCCTGATCGAGGCCCTGCTGATCGTTGTGCTGTTCGTGCAACGGTCGAATCGTAGGCGGGCAGAGAAGCGCTTTCAGCAGATCGTCGAAGCCGCTCCCAACGGCATGATCATGATTGGACAAGAGGGTCGCATCGTTCTGGCCAATGCCCACACGGAAAAGCTCTTCGGCTACCGCAAAGCGGAAATGCTCGGTCATCGTGTGGAGATGCTCTTGCCGGAGCGCTTTCGAGTCCAAGATCCCGCTCAGCGCGACGGCTTCTTTGCTTCGCCGGGAGTCCGGCCCATGGGGGCGGGGCGGGATCTTTTCGGACGGCGCAAGGACGGGAGTGAGTTCCCGGTGGAGGTCGGGCTGAGCCCGATGCCGACCGACACGGGGCTCTTCGTCCTGGCGTCGATCGTGGACCTCACCGAACGCAGGCGGGCCGAGGACGCGCTGCGGGAGAGTGAGGCCCGGTTCCGGCTGATGGCCGACGCGGCCCCGGTCCTGGTCTGGGCGTCCGGGCCGGACAAGGGGTGTAGGTACTTCAACAAGCCCTGGCTGGAGTTCACGGGCCGGCCGCTGGAGCGGGAACTGGGCGACGGGTGGGCCGAGGGCGTCCACCCGGCGGACCTCCCGCGGTGCCTGGAGGTGTACACCACCCACTTTGACGCGCGCCAGCCGTTCGAGATGGAGTACCGCCTCCGCCGGCACGACGGGGAGTACCGGTGGGTCATGGACCGGGGAGTCCCGCGGTTCACACCGGACGGGGAGTTCGCCGGCTACATTGGGGCCTGTACCGACGTCACCGAGCAGAAGCGGGCCGAGGAAACGAGGCAGGATTTAGCGCACGCATCCCGCCTGGCCATCGTGGGCGAACTCACCGCGTCCATCGCCCACGAGATCAATCAACCGCTGGGGGCCATCCTGAGCAACGCCGATGCAGCCGAAATGCTGCTAGAATCCGGGTCGGCATCTCTCGACGAGGTGCGGCAGATTCTGGACGATATCCGGAAGGATGACCTGAGGGCGAGTGAAGTAATCCGGCGCCTGCGAGCGCTCTTGCGAAAACGCGAGCTGAAGGTGCAGCCGCTTGATCTCAACCAACAAACGTTGGAAGTTCTGACGCTGGTCCGTGCTGAATCGCGTCGTCGCGGTGTCGCGGTGGCGACGGACCTCGCCGTCAAACTCCCTGCCGTTCGAGGAGACAAGGTCCACTTGCAGCAGGTGCTGCTAAACCTCGCCCTCAACGGCATGGAAGCGATGGTTGAAGTGCCCAATGCGAAGATACTCTCTGTGCGCACCGCCTTGACTGAGAATGGCTGCGTGGAACTCGCGGTCAGCGACACGGGTACCGGCATCCCGCCGGATCACTTTCCGCGGCTTTTTGAACCGTTCTTCTCGTCCAAGAAGGAGGGCATGGGGTTGGGGTTGTCCATCTCCCGGTCCATGGTCGAAGCTCACGGCGGACGGATCTGGGCGGAGAACAATCCCGGTGGCGGGGCGACCTTCCGGTTCACGGTGCCAGTCGGTGTGCAGAAGCCGGGCAAGGAATCGTCGAGCACAAAGAGAACCTCCATGGAACCTACCACATGACTCCGCCGACTCCCATCATCCATGTCGTAGACGACGATGACTCCTTGCGGACGGCCGTGATGCGTTTGCTGCGGGCGGCAGGCCACGAGGTGCGTGGCTATCCCTCCGCGGGCGAGTTTTTGCTTGCCCCGCCGGGAAACACGCCGGGTTGCATCGTGCTGGACGTCCGCATGCCAGGCCCGTGTGGTCTCGACCTTCAGGCGGCCGTCGGCAAGCTAGACGACGCACTCCCCATCATCTTCCTCACGGGTCACGGCGACATCCCGATGAGTGTGCGCGCCATGAGAGCCGGCGCCGTGGACTTCCTCACGAAGCCGGTGCAGCGGACGGCGCTCTTGACTGCGGTCCGGAACGCGCTGGCTCGTGACGCGGAAAACCGGACGGCACGAGAAAAAGGGGGCGCATTGCGTTCGCGTTACGCAAACCTGACGCCATGCGAGCGTGCCGTCTTCACCCTGGTGGTCGCAGGCATGCTCAACAAGCAGATCGCCACGGAACTCGGCACCTCGGAGCGCACGGTCAAGGCTCACCGGGCGCAGGTGATGGAAAAGATGCAGGTCACTTCGCTGGCCGAGTTGGTTCATGTCGCCGAGCAACTCCAAGCAGGCACCTCGCCCCGGTGAAACCGGGGACTTCCGACCCCTTCCGTGGACGCCCGTCCATTGTACCAAAGGGCAACTGATTTGCCCCAAAGTACAATACCGCGGTCACCTGCCTGCGCCCATAATACCCCGCTCGCGTGTCGCCCAAGAGAAGCGGCCGTCCAACGCCACCGGGAATCGAGTGAATTCAGATGCCAGATGAGATCCCAAGAATCGTCGTGGTGGAGGACGACGCCAGCATGAGCCAGGCCATCGAGCGGATCTTGCGTGCCGGGGGCTTCGCGGCAGTCACG
Source organism: Gemmataceae bacterium (assembly GCA_041499985.1). Classification (GTDB taxonomy): domain Bacteria; phylum Planctomycetota; class Planctomycetia; order Gemmatales; family Gemmataceae; genus JBGQLF01. The sequence goes on along the minus strand of JBGQLF010000080.1, from coordinate 11,005 downwards.
TTCGCTTCCGCAGAGGCAGCCCTCGAAGCCGATGCGGCGACGACGGCTGACTGCCTGATTCTCGACATTCGTCTTCCCGGTATGTCCGGTTTTGAGCTGTACCGACGGCTGGCGCATTCCGACGAGCAACTTCCGGCCATCTTCATCACGGCGCACGATGAACCGCCCGTTCGTGAAGAGGCGGAGAGGATGGGGGCCAGGAGTTATCTTGCCAAGCCGTTTTCCGGGCGAACGCTGCTGGATGCCGTCACCCAGGCGATACGTTTCCATTGAACCCTAGCTGTAGGCCACTCCATGACGCTGACATCACCCAAGAAAACCCGGCGAACCGCGAGGGAAGAAAGCCCAGTGCGGGAACTCACTCGGCCGGATCGCGCGAGCCGCGCGAAACGAGGTCTGCTGAAGGGGTTACTTCTGGGCTTGCTCGCGGCCAGCTCCTTTGGGGCGACGTTCGCCCTGGTCACTTGGAGTGGGCGCCCCGCACCGGTACCTTCAGACGGCCCGCCCGGCACGGTCTGGATTCCCGGCGGCGAGTTTACGATGGGCACCGACTCTGATCTCGGCTGGGCGGATGAGAAACCGGCTCATCGGGTTCGGGTAAATGGCTTTTGGATGGACGAGACCGATGTCACCAATGCCCAGTTCTGCGCGTTTGTCGAGGCCACCGGTCACGCGACGACGGCCGAGAAGCCCGTGGATGCCGAGGAGATCCTGCGGCAGCTGCCGCCCGGGACACCGCCGCCGCCCCAGGAGAATCTGCTTCCCGGCTCGTTGGTGTTCACGCCCACCCAGGGACCGGTGCCGCTGAAGGATTTCTCGCAGTGGTGGAAGTGGACGCCCGGGGCCAACTGGCGGCACGCCGAGGGACCGGCCAGCAGCCTCGACGGCAAGGACGATCATCCCGTCGTGCACGTCTCCTGGTGGGACGCGGTCGCCTATGCCCAGTGGGCGGGTAATCGCCTGCCGACCGAGGCCGAGTGGGAGTTCGCCGCGCGCGGCGGCCTGGAGAATAAACCCTACAGCTGGGGCGACGACAAGCCAACGGATGCGAACATTCACGCGAACCTTTGGCAAGGCGGGTTTCCCTATCGCAACACCGCGGCCGACGGCTACGAGCGCACCTCCCCGGTCAAAGCGTTCCCGCCCAACGGCTATGGCCTCTACGACATATCCGGCAATGTCTGGCAATGGTGCAGCGACTGGTACCAGATCGACCTGTACCGCCAGCGGGCCGGCAAGGGGGTGATCGTCAACCCCACAGGACCGGAGAAGAGTTTCGATCCCCGGCAGCCTTACAGTCCGCTGCGGGCGCAGAAAGGCGGGTCTTTCCTTTGTAACGACAGTTACTGTACCCGCTACCGGCCTAGCGCCCGGCACGGGTGTACTCCCGATACCGGCATGTCGCACATGGGCTTTCGCTGCGTGCTGACACCGGAACCGGCGAAGGGGTCTTCGCTACGGAACCGCTGATGGTGTTCTGCCCACACGTTGTACACGCTGATTCGTGGAGAACGGACCAGACGAAGGCTAGGCGTTCCCGCTTCTTCAACATTGGAGGACACATGTTCAAGAACCTCAGACTTCAGGCCCTGATCTTCCTGGCGGCCGGTGCGCTGCTGGGATATGGGGTCGCCACGGGCATGGCCCCGTGGAACTGGTCCACGGCGGCCGCCCAGGCTGGCGCGCAAGCTTCCAGCACGAGCCTGGCGGCTACGGCTCTCGCAGCGCTACCTGCCGAGTGCTGCATGGAAGGCGATGCGAAGGGCATCCTGGTGGCCCAGGCTGGCAAGACGGCGGCCCAGGCACAGCCCGCGGCCGGAGGCACGAGGCCCAACATCCTGTTCATCATGGGCGATGACATCGGCTGGATGCAGCCGGGCTGTTACCACCGCGGCCTGATGGTCGGGGAAACGCCCAACATCGACCGCATCGCCAACGAGGGCGCGATCTTCATGGACTACGTCGCCATGCAGAGCTGCACCTCCGGGCGCAACGCCTTCGTCACCGGCATGTATCCGCTGCGCACTGGGATGATCCCGCCGCAGTTGCCCGGCAGCCCGTCCTATTTGCGTCCCGGCACCCCCTGCATCGCCCAGTTCCTGCTCGATCTCGGCTACACCACTGGGCAGTTCGGCAAGAATCACCTCGGCGACCACCCCTTGGCCCTGCCGACGGCCCACGGCTTCCAGGAGTACTGGGGCTACCTCTATCACCTGGACGCCATGCAGCAGGTGAGCTTCCCCGACATCAACAAAACTCCTCTCATCCAAGGCATCGCGCCACCCATGAGGGTGGAGCCCATTCCCGGCATCCCGGAACCCCTGGGCGCGATTGATCCCAAAGACGGCATATGCCTGGCAGCTCCGCGCCCGGTGATCTGGATGAAGTCCCCCGACGGCACGGCGAAGAACCAGAGCGGCAAGGACGAGGGGCCGCTCACGCTGGAGCGGTCGAAAACGGTGGACGAGGAAATCTCTTCCCACGTCATTGATTTCCTCGACCGCAACGACCCCAAGAAGACCGGCAAGCCGTTCTTCTGCTACTACAACCCGGCGCGCATGCACGTGACGACCATGCTGTCGAAAAAGTATGAGGACATGCTGGGTGTCAAGGGCGGCAAGGACTGGGGCATTCAGGAAGCCGGCATGAAGCAGATGGACGACAACATCGGCTACGTCCTCAAGAAGCTCGAGGACATGGGCCAGCTCGACAACACCATCGTGGTCTTCACCACCGACAACGGTGCCGAGACAGTGACCTTCCCCGACGGCGGCATCACGCCGTTCAAGGGCCAGAAGGGCTCGGCCTGGGAAGGTGGCTACCGCGCTCCGTGTGTCGTCCGCTGGCCGGGGCACATCAAGCCCGGCACGGTCAAGGACCAACTGTTCGCGGCCCTCGACTGGTTACCCACGTTCGTCGAGATCGCGGGTGGTCCCAAGGGCATGGATCTGAAGAAGCAGATCGAGGCCGGCAAGTACCCCGGCATCGTCAAGACCACGCTCGACGGCGTCAACCAACTCGCCTATCTCGAAGGTAAGTCGGAAAAGTCGGCACGTGACTACTTCTTCTACTACTCGGGCGCGACGCCTTCGGCGGTGCGCTTCAAGAACTGGAAGATGTACTACTCCATGACACAGTCCGGGGCGGCCGGCTGGCTCGAGCCACTCACCACCTACCACTTCACTCTGGTCCAGAACATCAAGCGCGACCCCTTCGAGCAGTGCGTCCTTCCGACGGACGGGAAGTCGGTAATGAACTTTGGCGGTTCACTTGCCGCACCAAGCACTGCCTATATCTACGACTGGAACATCCTGCCGATCGGCCAGATGATGTGGGAGAAGGAGCTCATGTCGTACAAGACGTACCCGCCGCTGCAGGCCCCGGAGACCTACAACCTCTCGGGGATTCTGGACGCGATGAAAAAGGGAGCTCACGCGAGCGATTGATGCCATGAGGCGAACGAGATGTCACGGGCGGGCGGTCCGCAAGGGCCGCCCGCCTCCTCTGTCGAAGCGACCTCCGATCCGCACCAGCCAGACGGAGCGATTGCAGCGCTGTTGCGCAGTTTTCGCCGTCCGCCCGCAGCACTGTCTGGGGCGCTGACGGTGCGTGCCGCCCTGCCATGCAGCAGTCCGAGCGACACCAAAAAGGCCAACGATAGTGGCAAAGGCGGCGTTCTCGTGGTCGACTACGAGAAAATCGATCTCATCCCCGGCGCGGGCAAGCAGGTGAAAGTGAAGTCCGGCCAAGCCGAAACAGCAGAAGCACCCAAAGACGCGGGCATGACGACCAAGGTGGAAGGTAAGGATGCGAGGGAAAGCACCCACCAGGTTACGGTCAAGGGCGGCAACCTTGTCACAGTGGAAAGGATGATCAAATGAGAACTCGGCTGTTGTGGTACCTGGCCTTACCGGCCCTGCTGTTCGGTCTCATCGTCGGCTCGGGGTGGGCCCAGCCGCCCAAGGGCAACCCCAAGGATGAGGCCGCTCTGGAGAAGAATGCTCGGGCGTTCGTGGAGGCGTTCCACCAGGGTGACGCCAGGGCCGTGGCCGCCTTCTGGACGCCGGAGGGCGATTACACCGACCAAACCGGCCGCTACCTGAAGGGTCGCGACGCCATTCAGAAGGCCTTCCAGGGGTTGTTCGCGGAGAACAAGGGCCTGAAGCTGCGCATCGACAGCTTCTCCCTTCGGTTCGTGACCCCCGAGGTCGCGATCGAGGATGGGGTGACGGAAGTGATTCCTCCAGATGGCGCCCCGCCGAGCCGGGCCCGCTACACCATCGTGCACACCAAGAAGGACGACCAATGGCTCCTGGGCAGCGTGCGCGATGCGCCGTTTGTGCCCCCCAGCAACTCCGAACACTTGAGCGGGCTGGAGTGGACCGTCGGCGACTGGGCGGAAGCAGCGAACAAGGGCGAGGTGGAACGGCTCTCGGTGGCCTGGTCGGAGAACCAGAATTTCCTCCTGGCGACCTTCACGACGACCTTCAAGAACATCGCGGTCGGCAGTGCCACCCAATGGATCGGCTGGGACCCGCTAGCCAAGCAGCTCCGGTCGTGGATTTTCGACGCCAGCGGCGGCTTTGGCGAAGGGTCCTGGACCAAGGACGGCAACAAGTGGGTGCTGAAGACCACCTCGGTGCTTCAGGACGGCAAGAAGGCAGCGACGACGTACGTTGTCACGCGCGTCGATGCCGATACCCTGTCGTTGCAATTGAAGGAGCGCAGCGTGGATGGCAACCGGCAGCCCGACAGCAAGGAAGTCAAGCTCAAACGGGTGAAGTGAATCGGCCCACACCTCAGAGAATTGGCGCAAGGAACCTCCCTGTCTCGAACGTCGGGGCAGGCACAGGGCAAGGAGGGGCGTTGCCTACAGATGGGTTCGATGGCTCAAGGAGAATGACCATGCTGCAAAAGATTATGTTTTTCGTCTTTGCTGCACTTGTGCTCACGCTGGCGCTGTCTTCCAAGGTTCAGGCGTGGGGTGCTTATCACGTGGGCTACACCCATGTCGGCTACGGTGGTGTCCAACACTACGGCGCTACGGGCGCTTATCGTGGCGGCTACGGTGGATCCGGCGGCTACGGTGGCTACCATGCTTACGGCGGGTACCACTACGGCGGGTATAGCGCTGGCGGCTATGGCGGGGCTCGCTACGGCTACTATCGTCGCTATTAGTGCTCTTGGACGAAACCAAGCATCAGCGCCAACCGAGGGAGAGGCCTGCCGAACTCCATCCACGGCCAGGTCGGTGGCTAGTTCGTGGCATCGAGCTAGGCAGGCCAGACCCAGCGAGCGCCAACCGGTCCTGATCGGGCGTCGGCCGACTTTCACCATCGGCGTTTGGACGGGTTACGTTTGACACAGTTTGGCACGGATAAGACTCGGGCAGGATGCGGTCCAGATTCACGACCTGGACGATCACGCGGTTGATGGTTTCGCCCAGGGTGGCAGCCGCAATCGTTGACGTGCTTTGGCCGCGCCGGCGTCGCAAACCGCGCGGGCCGAACGGATCGGCCTACAAACGAGCGATTCCTTAAACAAAAGTCTCCCCATCCGTCGATAAACCCAAAGATCAGCCAGCATAATCGCTATCCTCAGCACAATCGAAGCGTCGACCGAAGCGCCCTGAATCCCAGGCTCGGGTGTGTCGTACATCGTTCACAAGGCCTAGCAGGGCCGGGGGCAAGCCGTGAAGATTCGAGGGACGTGCTTTCCCCTGGCACTCCTGCTGGTATCCCTGGGATGCCTTACCGCATTTGCCCAGGGAGTGATCCCGCCCAGCACAGGGCGGGCGGACGCGCCCAACACGAGCGTTTCCCCGGCCCCGCAAGGTGAGGGGATCCAATCCGGAACTTCCCCGACCGGCCTCCCGGCTCCCGTGCAGCAACCCCTGACCCACGAAGGCGGAGACGACATCCCCACGTGTGGCCCGCAGCCGCCGGATCGGCGTATTCCGCTCCAACTAAGCTGGGACAACGGCTTGCTCCTGGAATCGGCCGACAAGCAGTTCCACCTGCATGTCGGTGGGCTTGCCCAGATTGACACGGTATGGCTAATCGGTCCCCAAAGCTTGTTCGCCGCTACTGGCGGCGGCAGCAGCAACGGCGTGGGGAACGCCCAGGCGACCTTAATCCGGCGGGCCATCCTGCAAGCGGACGGCGAAATCTTCGGCCAGTTCGATTACTTCGTCCAGTTTGATTTTGCCAATGCGTCCAATGATAACAGTGGCCTCGAGCCTCCGTCCTTCGGGAATCTCACGAGCAGTCCCGCGCCCCTCAACGTCTGGATGCAGGTCCGCGAGGTGCCCTACCTCGGTAATGTCCGGGTCGGCAATCAGAACAAACCAATTGGCATGACGAACAATACCCCCGGGGCCTTCCTCCCGTTCATGGAGCGCCCGGATAATCAGGATGCGTTCTACGGGCCGTTCGATAACGGGTACTCCCTCGGTATCAGCGCCCAGAACTGGACGGAATCCGAACGGATGACCTGGTTCTATGGGGTATTTCAGCCGGCAACGAATGTCTTTGGGGTGGCCCTGAACAAATACACGGTCGGCGCGCGGCTCACCGCCCTCCCGTGGTACGAAGACGAGGGCCAGCGCTTGATCCACCTCGGTCTGGGTTACCTGGGCGGTGAGATCGTGATGGATCAGTTACGGGATCGAGCCCGGCCCCTTCTGCGCAATGCCCCCGGATTCGCGGTCCCGGTTTTGGTGGATACCGGTGAGATCCCGGGGAGCAAGCAATACACGCTGGCCCCGGAGTTTGCGATGGTTTGGGGGCCGCTCACTATTCAGGCCGAGTATGCCGGGCAGTTCCTCACTCAGGCGGTGGCCTCGAACGGACAAAACCAGGGGACCATCTTCTACCACGGCGGGTATGTCGAGGTCCTGTACTTCCTGACCGGCGAACACCAAGATTATATCCGGCGCGAGGGAGTCTTCGGGCGCGTCGTCCCGCGCCACGACTACCACTGCAAGAAGACGGATGGTTTCCGGGGCTGCGGGGCATGGCAGATCGGCACGCGCTTCAGCTACCTCGATCTGAACGACAAGGCGATCCAGGGAGGGCAGGTCTATGACTGGACTGCCGGCTTGAACTGGTACCTAAACCCGAACATGAAGGTCCAGCTCAATTACATCGCCGAACACCGGAGTACTCCAGGCGTGCCGGAGGGTTGGATCAATGGCTTCGGGTTACGGGCGGCCTACGATTTCTGAGTAAAGTGGCACCGGACTCACGTGCGGACGCAGGAGGGACCGATCGGCCTGTGAAGTGCCAGCAATCCTGAGCAGCCTCTGGCTGTCGGGAGAGAAGGCCAACCACGTGACGGCCTTCGTCTGGCCGTTGAGCGAGCGGACTTCGCCGCCCTTGGGGTTGAGGAATGCCCAAACGACGGTTAGCTGCCTGCACGGAACCAGGGAAAGTGGTCCTCACACTCCGCGCGGCTTTCATGGTTGAACTTATTTCATTTGATCGAAGTTCGCTTGTCACCCGCTGCCGTGCCCTCGTGCGGCGCCTTTACCTCGGCGCTCGTGGCCACCGGGTGTCCCTGGCCAAAGTCGGTGATCAGGATGTACGCGCTTAAAAGAAGCACCCACGACGGGAAGACCAGTGCAATCCAGGCGAAGTCGGTGATCGTCAGCAACATCACCAACGCCAGCGCGTAGCCGACGAAAGCCATCCAGCGTGGGAAAACCGCCGTCCGGAGACCGATCGAGGAGGTCACGATGATGAACACGGCCGCCATCTTCACGGCGAACGTGTTCATGAGCGCGTAGCCCATCGCCCGACTGACTGCATACGTTTTGCTCTGGGCCGGGAGACTGCCCTCGGCGGCGAAGGTATCCAGTAGTCCCTGGAAAACGGCCGCGGCGACAAATAGCATCGCGACAAACAGCAACCCGCTGCCGAGGAACACCGTCGCAAAGAACCGATCTTCGAGGCCGCCGATCCGGTTGCGCAGTACCGCCATGAACCAGAGGAAGGCAATTCCCGTGAAGGGAATCAGGTTGAGGGCGAAGCGGACCCAACTCCTTAACGTGGGGTCGGCGAGCCAGGTGCCCGGCTCCGTCGGATCGGCCGGAACTGCGAGCCGAGCGAACACCAGGCTGGCGATATAGAGCCCGGCAAAGACCATGCCGCTGATGGCGACGACCCGCGGGGGCGCCGGCGGCGGGCGGTTTTCGGTCGGCAGCGTGCTCATGGCACTTTTCCACCTCGCGGGGCGGCGGTCATGGTTGTCGTGCCGTCATTCCCGTTCGACAAAAACCTCCAGCTTTCCAGCGCGCACGGCCTTCATGAGGATTTCGTGATCGCGTTCGCTCTGGTCGGCATAGGCGATGGAGAAGTCGGCGACCGCTTCATCGAAGGCGTCGCTCTTGCCCAGATAGCCGCTGATCTTGATCGGTTCGCCGGAGCGCGCGTGCGCGTGGGCCAATGCCCAGCCGCAGAAGCCGGCGTACTAGCGCGAGCCAGCCTGGCTATTTGGTTTTTGGGATCCTCGTGTAGTATTGATGGAATTCGTCCCCGACGGCATAGATTGTTTTGTCCGGACCAAGGTCCAGTACCAGGTCCTCGGTCAGGTTTCGGGTGCGGTATTGCCAACCCTTGGGCAGCTTCTTCAACTGCTCGCCAAGCTTCGGGAGCGATTCCAGCGGGAACCTTTCCTCGTGAGCCTGCATGACGTAGATGTTGCCGTCGGGATCGACGAGTTCGTAGACTGCTTTGCCCTTGGAATACACCATTTTCTGTGTTTTCTTCGGGGTGAAGACTTTGTACGGCTCGGATCCCTTTGCTGATTGTTGAACAATGGCCGGGTCCAGGGTAGCGACCCACCGGGCCTCGAGGCCTGCCAACGAGGCCCTGTCACCCATCAACACCGTATTCGTGTCCATCATCCAAAAGTGCGGTCCGTTCTTCTGGACCGCCTTCGCGCCAAACTGCTGTTTGATCTTCTCAAGATCCAGTTTATCCCATACACCAGCTGGGCAGTCGTTCAGGCCCGTCGTGTTGTAAACTTCAACGCCCTTTTCCTTCACGATCAGGATCTCGCCAAAGCGCATGTCGCGCGTGTTGGTGACTGTAACCGCCTGTGGCTTGACGGTTTTATCCTGGCCCCCTGCAGGTGGGAGGCTGCCGATCATGACGGCGACCAGGGCGAAAACCGCCGCGATTGACAAGCGGCTGAAACGGAACGTGTTCATAGCTGGTCCTTTCTGATGGTTGCTTCGAGGGAGGCGACCTCCAGGGCCCCTCCCTCATTTGCGGTTTGATTACTTGGTGCCGGTCTTTACGCCTTCGGCCTCGAACTGCTCCTTAGTGGTGTAATGCCCCCTGGGGTAGTATGGCCCCATGACGGCTTCCTCCATGCCGGGCTTGTCCGCTTTCGCAGGGCTGTTTTTCCAATCCGGGTGGCAGACCATGAAGCGCATGAGCAACATGCCCGAATCCTTGCGGTCTCTGGGATCGCCCAGTCCCTCGCCCGGCCCCCAATCGATCCACGCCACGCCGTTCGCGCGGGTCGCGTTCTTGGGCCGGTCTTCCGGGCGGCTCACCACGACGGTGTAATATCCGTCCTTGTCCAGCGGCAACATCATGTCGAAAACGCCGTCCCACAGCTCGCCGGATGGAGCTGATGCCGTCGTCGCAACCGACCAGTATTTCACCTGCCCATCCGGCATGATCTTGGTTCCCGCATACGTATTCGGGAAGGTCGGCAGCTTGGCCCGAAAGACGTAGACCGGGCCGAACTTCCGGGACAGGTAGTTGAACATGTAGACCGTCGTGGGATCGCCGCCGCCCTCCATCTGGGCCTGGAGCTTGATCTTCGCCCGTTCCTCCGCTGTTTGGAACGCGCCAACGAGCGTGTACCTCATCCCATAAAAACTCTCGAATTGCGAGTCCTTGCGCGCAGGTGCCGAGGCAGGGTTCAGGCTTGGGTCGTTCTCCTTGGAGTTCACCAGCGCATACCAGGCATCGATGTTCATCGGCGGGGGAGCTGAACCCAGGGGGCGGGCGAACCGCTTGACGACGTCCTCGGCCGACAGGCGTTTGCCGTCGGCGAGCTTGGCCTCATAGGTGCAAAGAGGGCCGTCCGATGCAGGCGAATCCGCCGGTCCCAACCCCGCGCCGTCATAACCCTCGTCCGAAACATAGACGCGAAAGACACCCTGGATCTCCGCTGCCTCCCGGCCCGCATACACGGTGTTTTTGGCCCGGTCGGCGCGGTTCTTCGGGGCGTCCTCCGTGAGAACATGAATGGTGTAATTGCGATTCTTGACCGTGCGATCGGCCCCGACGCGATACGGATTCTCCGAGCCCTGGTCCGGCTCGATATCGTAACTGGCCAGAGACCCATCCGTGAGGGCGACGAAGGTGTTCCGCTCGAAGACATACAGCGCGAATTTGAAATAGCGCGCGTAGGGGAATCGGCCGCGAATGGTCAAATCGGTCCCGGGGGGCATCTTCAACTGGGCGATGAAGTAGGTCGGCCGCTTATCGGGCCAGAGGTTCGGGTCCTGATAGGCCTTGGGTTTCTCCAGCAGGTTCCAGTAATCCCAACCGCGCGGCCCCAGGAACAAGCTGTCGTGGCCGTAACGCTCGTCGGTGCGGATGACTGCTCCGAGTGAGAGGTCGCCATACCGATCCGCGTGTTGCGCCGTGGCCCTTTTCTCAAGAGTGAAGGGAGTCTGCGCAAGAACCGGTACCGTCATCGTTACGAGGACTGCGGCCAGCGCCGCGGTGAAGCGTGTGCATTGGCCCATTGTCATGTCTGTTTCCTTGCTATTTGAACATTTGCTTGGATGACTTTTTTACTTTCGCAATAGTGATATCTCATTTCTACTTGGCTCGGGTTCACCGCTGGCTGGATTCGGTAAACGCAGGTTAGTGAGTCCCCGTAGGAGAAGCGGTCGCCGCTTCGGCTTGCGCCTCGAAATAGGCCTTCTTGCCGCCTTCAAGAACCTTCACCGACGTCATGGTTGCGAACAGATGCATGG
>JBGQLF010000079.1:0-14085 GCA_041499985.1 Gemmataceae bacterium | reverse complement strand
CCATTCGCCGAGCCCAGCTGTACCTGGAGGCCGGCGCCGACGCCATCTTTCCCGAGGCGCTGGAGAGTGCCGACGAGTTTGCCGCTTTCGCTACCGCGGTCCCCGCACCGCTCTTGGCCAACATGACCGAGTTTGGTCGCAGTCCCAATCTGGACTTTGGAACTCTCGCGGCCTTGGGCTACCGGATGGTTCTTTATCCGCTGACTGCCTTTCGGGTCGCTCTGCGTGCGGCCCAAGCCACGTTGGCCGAAATCCTCCAGCGCGGCCACCAGCGCGATCGCCTGCCGCAGATGCTTACCCGTGCCGAGTTGTACGACCTGCTCGGCTACTCCGGCTATGAGACACGCGACCAGGCGTATTTCGGATCGATGAACGATGAAGGATGAAGGATGAAGCCAAGAATCAGATTTGGTGCTGAGCTTCTCGTTCCTCGTTCCGCGTTCCTCGTCTTTCTTAGGAGTCTAACATGAGTGCTCCGGTCATTTATTCCCCGGGTCTGGAAGGCGTCCTCGCCGGCGAAACGGCGATCTCCACCGTCGAAGGCGGCCTGCGTTACCGGGGCTATCCAGTAACAGAGTTGGCGGAACATGCCACGTTTGACGAAGTCGCCTTCTTGCTGCTGCACGGCGAGCTACCTACGGCCCGGCAACTGGCCGAGTTCCAAAAGCGCGTCGCGGCAGCACGCCACCTTCCCGAACCGCTGCGACAGTTGCTCCAGGCTCTGCCGCAGACGACGCCTTCGATGGATGCCGTGCGCACCGCGGTCAGCGTCCTGGCTCACTTCGATCCGGAAATCGGCGACAATTCGCATGCCGCCAATGTGCGGAAGGCGGAACGCTTGTTGGGTCAGATTCCGGTGGCAGTTGCCATGAATGATCGCTATCGCCATGGCCTGGGGCCCGTGCCCGCGGGCGACGAACGGGGACACGCCGCCCATTTCCTCTACCTGTTGCGGGGCACCGAACCCAAACCGGACGAGACGCGGGCCCTGGATGTGTCGTTGATCCTCTACGCCGAACATGAGTTCAACGCCTCGACCTTCGCGGCACGTGTCGTCTGCTCGACCGAGTCGGATTTGCACGCCGCCATCGTCGCCGCCATTGGCGCCCTCAAGGGGCGGTTGCACGGCGGCGCCAACGAGAAGGTGATGGACTTGCTCCGTGAGGTCGGTGGTCCCGAAAAGGCCGAGCAATGGGTGCATGCGGCCTTAGCGCGCAAGGAACGGATCATGGGATTCGGCCACCGGGTTTACAAGGCCGGCGACGTCCGCGCCCGCGTTCTGAAAGAATATGCTCGCCGAGCCGCGGAAGCGACCGGGCAAACCAAATGGGAAGCCACGGCCGATATCATTGAGGAGTTTATGGAGCGGGAAAAGAATCTGCTGCCCAACCTCGATTGGCCCGCGGGGCGTCTCTACCACGCGCTGGGACTCGAGGTGCCGCTGTACACGCCGATCTTTGTGATGTCGCGCGTCGCCGGCTGGAGCGCGCATGTCATCGAGCAGCTGGATCACAACCGTCTGATTCGACCGCGCGCCCGGTATACGGGGCCGGAAGTCCGTCCCGTGGAACCACTTTCGCAGCGTGGCTGAGAGGATCGAGGGGCCTGCTTCCAACCTGGGTGGCACGCCCTGAGTCTTCGAAGGGCGAGGGCTGCGACATTTGACGCTTCCCCAGAAGTGATCTAGGTTACAGGAGATTTGTCCATCAGGTAAGGAGAGTAGGACCATCGCCTCCCAGCATCGCAGCGCGCCGCCAACCGATCTCTGTGAGACGCTTCCGAAATTGGAGCGCCGGACCTGGGTCCGTTACCCCCAGAATCGAGGGACCGTCTGCCACCCGGTCGCGTCGAAATCGGGCATCCATTGGTCGGTAAAGATCCAGGATATTTCCGCCACAGGAATCGGCCTGTTGGTGAACTATCGCTTCGAGACGGGGACGATTCTGGCCGTGGACTTGCGCAGCACCACGACCGACTTCGCGTGCACGGCCTTGGTTCGGGTAGTCCATCTTACGGTCGTGACTGCCCATCCCAGCCTGCACTGGATCGTTGGCGGCGCCTTCCTCACGCCGCTCACCGAGGAGGAGCTCAAAGCTCTGATCTAGGAGCGCCTTTCGCACGGTCGAAACCCTGGGGTTTCATTCCGCGCGTGGCGAGCCTTGGGCGTCAGCTCCCAGAGGGGAGGCGCACACAGCGCGAGCTCACGCTCCCGGAATGCCCGAATAGGCGGCACCGACAGACCTGCCCGACGGAAATCACAAGGAGCTGTCGACCGCAATGGTGTTTTCTAGACGGACATCTGGAAGGATGTCCCGAACACCGTGCTGGGCCAGCTGCTTGACATAATACGTCGTGGTTTGTCCCCGGAGGATCACCCGCTCTGGGGCAAGTTCGATCGCCAGATTGCGAATGCGCCGCCCGGTGCGCATAAGGACCTGCCGTTCCAGTTCCGATTGCAGTTGCGTTGAATCGTGACGCGACATACGTGGTTTACCTGCCCGATGGGCTCGAGTACCTGTCCGCTGCTTGCGCTGCTGCTCCGCTTTGGGCATCCGGCTGAAGACCTGTTCACTCGCCCAGTTCCGTCGCTCGCTATCCGGAGGAAGCCTTCACGAGACAGCCCGCAGGGGAAGTGTGTATTAGAATATGGCTCATGAATTGGATGAGTAAGGCAAACTACTCTGAATTTCGCGACGTGGGGCGGTTTCCGATCCCGTATAGCAGGTGCCCTACGTCGTTCTGGAAAAATGAGAGTATTCGGTAAATTGGAGTAGCTACGGGTCGGGGGTAGTTCAAGGCGCCTTGGAGCCTGGCAACGCCTGGATCAGTTTCCACAGTTGCGCCTGTTCGGCTCGGAAGCGCGCGTCGGCAATCGAGCCGTACTCTTGGCGGAATTTCTCCTGCGAGAGGCCTTCGCGGAGTTTGGCGGGATCCGGCAGATAATCCGTAACGCGAAATGAGGTCGCAAGGCGCGACAACAACGTTCCAGATTCTGCCAGCCGTAATGCGAAGGCGATCCCGGCCATGTCGGCGCACAAGTCAGCAAAGCTAAAGCCGCTATCCCCCTGGGCATCGAGTTGCTCCTTCAGGATCCCGATGGCCTCAGCTCCCTTGGGCCCGAACAGCACGGTCAGGGCGGCCGAGATGGCGAAATGCAGGGTCAGATCCGGGCGGCCGCGCATGGTCGGCGTTCCGAGCACCTCCAGGCGATGCCTGCGCTCCCCATCGGATTCGATGAGGCGGCAGAACTCGCCGGTCCCAGGAGTCTTGCGGATGAGGTCCGTACTGTCCAGACCGATGCCGAGGGCTAGCAGGTAGGCGGCGACCGCCCGTTCCGCCGGCAAGCGCTTGGCCGCAGCCGCCGCTTCGCGGAAGTAGTACTCGGTAAGATGGTCGCCAGTCCGCTGTACGGAATCCTGGCCAGTCCCTCCGCCGGCGCGAGGCAAATGCTGGTTCCGCTCCGCAGCCTGAACCAGGGCGGCGAGAACCGACCGGGTGTCTTCGACCAGCCCGGCGGTTCGGGTGGAGCCGGGGACAGGCGGGACAGGAGGTGCTTGGCCGAAGAGGGTAACGTACCTCGCCGCGACTGGGTCGTCGGGCAGTGCTCCTGCAAGCTCCGTGTAGATCTGGCGCAGCCGCTCTTTGGTCGGTGGACTGAGCTGGCGTAGGTTCCGCAAACCGTGCGTGCGGATTTCCTCGGCAAACAGGCACATGGCAAGCGTATTCGCCGGATCGAAGCCGATGCGGAACCGACGGAGAATCGATTTGCCGTCTCCCAGCTGCGGTCGCATGACGGAATCTAACTCCGGACTATGGGCAGCGCCGAGGTGATGTCCGAGTTCGTGCAACAAGACCTCGAGCCGTTCCGGCTCACTAGGGGGCGTCCATTCGCGAACCAGAATATGAGGGTGTAAGGCCCCTCGGGTTCCGCCCAGGTGGGAGCGCCCCTGGGAAACACACTGCTGGCTGGTGAAGCCGATGGCCACGCGCGCCGGGCGCGGATCCACCTTGGCCTCAAAGTCTCGGAGTAACTCTTGGAAGTCGGTCAAGGCATTGTCCGAGCGCCAGGTGTCCACGGCCACGATTTCGAAGCGGACCTGGCAGTGTTTCTCCAGAATGTCCGATGCCGCCGTGAGTCGCCTGCGCAAGCGTTCTTCCCAGACGCGCGGCGTGTTTGGTTCCTCCTCGTCGACCAAGATTTTGACGGGAATCTTGGTTACGAGCGGCGTCTCAGCGGGAGCCGACGCCGCGCCTGGAATGGGTTGGGGCTTGTGCCAGGAACTGTCCAGAGCCGTGGGTGTCCGAACCGGCGAGTTCCCGAAGCGGATCTCCTGGAGATCGAACCCATCCCGAGATTCGCCGAAGTAGTAGGCTGAGTTGGGATCGAGTTGATACTGCCGGCGGAGTGGGCCCGACCCGAAGGTGATTGCGATCGGACCGGAAACGTGAATGGGGAGAAGATCACGTGACGCGAGGACGTATTCCCGAGGCTTTCCCGCGGGGGACATGATCCCGAAGCGGACTTCGCGTTCCGTCCGATTCGAGAGGATAATGACGGCGCTGTGAACGGGTGACGGGGTGGACCAGGCCAGGCCCCCCAGCAGCAGTACAGCCACGGCGAGCCGGGTTCTCATGAAGCGGGATCTCAGTTGTGGTGATGGTTGTCACGACGTCGGGGCATCTGCTGCGAGCGAACTGGTGCCCGCCGCACAACTCGGCGTCGTGGAACGCGGCCCCACCAAGGATTCCACGACCGCTCCTGAATGGTAGCACTCATATCAGGGCGGTCAAGCAGCGCCTCTCCGGAAGCAAACAGCACGCCTTTGGGCCTGCTTTTACCCTTGCCTTCAATTCAGGGATTGCCATAATACAGGAGAGTACGTTTCGCCCCTTTAGCTCAATTGGCAGAGCAACTGACTCTTAATCAGTAGGTTGAAGGTTCGATTCCTTCAAGGGGCATACGCAAAGGCCGCTCTAACAAGAAGTTAGGGCGGCCTTCTTGTTTTTGTGCCCTCCATAGGCGGCGGATTGTGTCAATTTTGTGTCAGTTTTTGAAAGGCTGGCCCATGTTCGCCTCGTTCCGCCCCTGGCTGTTGTTTGGTCGGCATCAGCCTGGTTTGCAGCTCGCTCAGGACCTCATCCGCCGTCCGCTTCTTTTCGCTCGCCGTGTAATACTTGAGCATCGTCTCCGCCGTCACGTCGAAGGCGACGGCCGCCCGCTTGGGATGAATGTCGGCCTCCGCCGCCCGCGTGAACGCCGCCTTGCGGAAATCATGACTGGTCAAGTCTTTGCCGGTCTGCTTCTGGTAATCACGCAGGAGGGCGACGATCCAAGAATACAGTCGAGGCGTTGAGAAGTCCTCCCGCACGTAATGTCTGGCCGCGCCTTTCGCATGGACCCGCAGTTCAGCCGGATAACGCTCCCACAAGAACGTTTCGCCCTTGTAGGCGTCCAGCTCGGCATAGATGTCCGCCGGCAGGATGGCGGAGCGCTCGGAGCGGTTCTTGGTTTGATCGGCCTCGAATACCAACCGCCCTTCCCGAAGCTGCACGGAATGTAGATCGCAAATATCCTGAAGACGGCAGGCGGTCAGCGCTTTGACAATGAAGAACAGGTGCGGCATCCGCCAGCCCGGATAGCGCTCCGCCAGCCATGCCAGGAAGTCGGCCAGGTCGTCCTGCTTCACATACTTCACTTCATGGCGATCCATCTCCGGCTGCGCCACGTTGGCGAATGGATTGACGTTCACCAGGTGCAGTTGCTTGAACCAGCCAAAGATCGCTTTCAGCGTCCGTATACGCGAGTCCAGCGATTTAGCGGCGCGTGTATAGGCGGGTGCCATCTCCCCGGCCTTCGCCGGCTTCCGGGTGAACGTGCCGCCGGCGTACTTCCGCTTGAAATCCTCCGCCATCTGGTAGCTGATATCCGCCGGCCCCTTGGCCAGCGGAAACATCTGCATCAGCCGGTCGAGCGTCTCCTCGTAGCCCTTGATCGTTTTCGGCCGCTTGTTATCGGCCATCATGGCGGCCTTCAGCTTGTCCCTGGCGACGATCCAGCTCACCCTGTCGGACGTGGGCGGTATGTCTTCGTAATGCTCCCGGATCAGGCGGTGCGCCGCCTCGATGGCGTCCACCTTCTTGGCCTGGCCGGTCGATAGCCGAGCGTACCGCGCATCCTTGCCCTTGAAGCGTACCCAGTAGACCGGGCTGTTCGGATTGTCGAAGAAAGCATAGCGGATATGCTCGCCGCTTTTCAGCGTCACGTAATTGCGCTGCCAGGCCATGATCGTTTGCTCCAGACCGAAAATCAGTTGCACAGAATCAGTTGATTCATTCTACGCAGCTGCGCCTCAGCCGGACAAGGCCTGCGGATAAAAAGCCCCCGGAAAACCAGAGCTTCCGCCCCTTACCGCCGTCGCTTGTGCAGGTAGGCATCGAGGGCTTCCCTGGTGAAAAGCAGCTTGCCGCTGCCCGGCATCGCCTTGAGACGGCCGCGCTTCACCAGGCTGTAGATGCCCTGCTTGGTGGTGCGCAGGTAAAGCGCCGCCTCTTCGCAGGTCAGGTAGGGACTTTCCACGATTCGGATGGGTATATTCATGATGCTGCCTCACAGTTCCAGGTAACTTTCTTTTGACTCCTTCCTTGGCCGGAGGGAGTCAGCGCTCAATGCCGCGATCCCTGTCCTTTGGCTTGACCTCGGCTGACCGGCCGGCATCACCTTGCCCGGGTTTTATGTCGAGGATTTTCTGCGAGGCGTCGGTCAGGCCGGCGTCGGGAGCGGCGGCCTCCTTGCCGGGAGCCTGCTGAGGCTGGTACGTATTCAGGGCAGCGACGATGAGCCGGGCATCGGCTTGGGCCTGATCGGACAGCCGGAGGAAGGCCATGCTGCGTCCGTCCGGCACACGGATGTCGATGGCGTCTTCCGTTCCAAACGGGTCGATTCCGGGGCAGGCGTGGTAGGCGTTCGCCGTGCCGTCCTTGGCCGGCGACCAGGCGCATTCGCCCGGTAGCCGGCGGTACGCCTCAATGCGGTATTCCAAAGAGTCCGCCATGATGCACCTCAGTTCTTGGTCGGTTTGGTGAAAATGTGTTACCGCTGCCTGCCCTTATTGCTGGTCTGCTGCCGCTCCACCTGCTTGCTTTCCTTCTGCCGGCCACCGAGGTAGCCGGCCAGGTCCTTGATCTCCAGCTCCAGCCGTTGCCGGTAGGCCAGTTCCGCCGGCTCCAGCTTCCTTCCCTGGAATGCGTCCCGCATTTCGATCTGCTTCGACCACAGCAGCAGGTGCGCGTCGGCGAACTCGCGCAGGCCCTCCTTGCCGAAGCGCTGATACAGCGCCTCCAGCCTCTCCAGCCGCTGGTCAAGCCAGCTGTCGCTTTTCCAGTGTCCGTTGACGGTCATCGCATTTCTCCCGGATCGATCACGCGCTTGAAGGTGCCGATCTTCACCGGCTTCTTGAAGCGATCCAATTCCGTTTGCACTTTGATGCCTATCACCAACAGTTCCCGCGGCGTCTTGGCCAGCTTCCGCGCATTCTCGATCATCTTCATGCCGTCCTCGGCAGTGATCCACGCTTCGAGCTTGGCGGCGTCCCCTCCCGGCAACATCTCCATCCGGAAATGCATACGCTGTTGCAGCTCATCCTGGACCGCGAACACCACCTTATCGCCCAGGATTTGCCCATCCTTGAACCCGTAGCTGCCCGACATATTCGCCGGGGCGTATTTCCCGGCCAGCGAAGTCCCGAACTGCCTGAGTTGGAGCAGCGGCAGCGGGTGGCCCGGCATCCGCCAGAACCCATCCCAGGCGCCGGGAGTGGCGATTTCCACCTGAACCGGCGGAGGCGGAGGGGGTGTTCGCGGTGGCGGTGGCGGCAGCGGCCTGACCTCAGCCGCCGGCGGCGGCGGGCGCTCCCGTTCGACGTAGCGCACCGCTTCCGGCTGCGATGCAACCGCCGGGGCAGCCGGTGGCGTGGGGGGGGCGGAAATAATACAGCGCCATGGTAAGGAGCCCGACGCCAGCGGCGACCGTCGCCACGAGGGACAGCAGGAAGAGCGGCCCCCGCGCCGGCGGCTCCTCGCCCTGCATGACAAACGCCTGCGGTCCGTTGCCTCTTCGGCTTTTCATACGGTGATCTCCCAGGTTATGAATCAGGAACCACAGGCCCAGGCCGATCAGTCCGGCCCAGGCCACCATGCGCAGCCCGTGCGCCACGCCTGCCGTGATGTCGTTCGGACGGGCGCCGGGCGCATACGCGAACAGCCACTGGCCGATGCGGATCAGCGGCGCCAAGGCCGCCTGGACGCTGTAGGTCATCGCCGCCACGGCCACCGCGATGCCGACCACGGCGAACACGGCGGCGACCGCCAGCAAGACCAGATACGCCTGATCGACATAGGACCCCAACTGCTTCACGAGTTCGGACATCTCCACCGGCCCTCCTCACCACCGGTACGGGGCACGCCGCGACCCGCGCGGCCTCACTCCTTCTTTCCCCACCAATTGGCCAGAAACTTCGCCCCGGCCACGATCGCTTTGCCTGCCTGGGCCAATTTTTCATCCCACCAGCGCCGCCGGGCCGCTTCCTGTTCCTACCATTGACCCCATTTCTCAGGTGCTTTATCCAGTATCAAGGCCGAAAGGACCGTCCTCCACATGGGCACGACCACCAGCAGCCCGAAAATCACCGCTACCACCAACGGGTTCATCGCGTGCTCCTTCAAAAGAAGGCGGCGCGTGCGATACGCCGCGTCGCCGATTGACACTCCTCAATTCACATGCTTCTGCCGCCGCGCTCCAACTGCTGTTCCTGGTGCTGATCCGGCTGCGGCGCTGCCTGCTCCTGGCCCTCCGGCCCGTGGACGCCGTGGTCCTCCCTGGTGCCGCGCGGGTACATCACGAAGGCCGAGCCGTTGAACAGCGCCGCTGCCATCTCGTGCGCTCCCATGCTGGCCATGTGCTTCAGCTCGGCGCCGATCTCCGGGCCCATCGTTTTGAGACCGGGAGCGATGGCCAGGAACGCTTCCTTGAGCGCTTGCAGCGCTCCCATCGGCTGCTGCTGTTGGCCGTGGCCGAACAGCTGGTCGGCCAAATTGTTTTCCTGACTCATGATTCACCTTTCCTTGTGTGTGCGGCCCGCCCTCCGGCCTGCCGGCGCAGGAGGAGCGGTTTGCCGTTACCATCGGTAATCGCCGGGGTTGCCTGCGGGCTGATCCTGCGGCGCGTTCAACTGCGCAGCGACCGCCTGCGTCAAGAAGGCGGCCAGGAGGATGCCGACGGCGAGGACGACCAGCGCGCCGAGCAAGGTGCGGCAGGCGGCCGTGAACCGGGAGATCAGGCCGCCCGACCGCTGATAAAGCCACGGCTCCTCGAAGTACCGCAGCATGTACGTCAAAACGGGAGCCACGCCGCCGCCGGGGAAGGTGATGGCATAGCGTGGAGGGATTCTGAGTACCTCATCCGGCGTCAGCAACTCCCTGGGACCTTGCTGCCAGTTGTCGTTGCTCGACCAGCCCTGGTTGTCGCCGGCATTGGAGCTGAAGCCCGAGGAGCCGGAAGACGAACCGCTGTTGCGGCCGCCGCTGGTGCCGCTGCCGCCGCTTTCGACGATGATGGTCTGCTTGCCGAGCATGGAGCTGACCAGGGTCGCCGTCTGGATGTCCTGCACCCCGAAGAAGATTTTCGCCGTGTTCGACAGCGGCGTTTGCCCCTGGTCTTTCGGCCAGCATTTAGCCAACTGCCCGGCGCCCTGGTAATAGAATTGGCACCTCAGTCTTCGAAGGGCGTGTCTGCCGCAGCCCGCATCCTCAGGCCCTTCGAAGACTCAGGGCGTGCCACCCACGAGGGAACGATGCCGGCGTATCCTCCCCGTGTTCTGGCGCAAGCTCGTCAATCACTAGGCCGTACGGTTCCCGTGCCGTCCTCCTCCGCCGGCTTCAACAACCGGTCGACGTCCGCGCCGCAATTGGACAGTTCGCTCTCCGCCTTTACCTTGAAATCGGCCGGTAGCACGCGGGTCAACATGCCTTCGGCATTCGGAGCGGTAGTGAATCTCACCTTGTCAAACCGCCCATCCGATTCGCGCGTCAGCGATTCCCACTGCGTTTTGCCGTACGGCGGCGGCGGCATCGTGTCGGACTCCTTGGGCTGCTGATCGAGCAGCTGCTGGAAGTTACTGTAGACGTTGCGTTCACCTCGCCAGGCAACGAGCCGCTTCATCTGCTCCTCGTTCTCCAGACCCTCCAGGTGAATCAGCGATTTGCTACCCGCGGCCGCGAATAAGCAATCCGACGCCAGGACACTGGTGCCGACTAGCCCCTTGCTATTCTTGCTAGCGCGCAAGTGGATGACATGGTCGCTCACCTGGGCGGTCAAGTGGTTCAACACGAGTTGGGCCGGCGGTTGGGCCGGCGTGTCGTCGCTATTGCCCTCGACGGCGAGCAGCGATCCCGTCACAACGATCAAGGCGTTGTCTAGCTCCAGCTTGAACGGCCGACTGGCTCGCGCCAGCACCAGATCGCCCTCCCCGCGCACGAAACAGTCCTGGAAGCGCACTTCGGGAGCTTGCCGCCCGGCACGCGACTCCAGACGCATGGCCGTGTTGGGATCGGCCAGCGTCACGAGGGCCAGGTGGACGTCGCTGCCATCGAGGGTGGCCACACAGTCCTTGAAAGTGCATTGGCCGGCGCCGACCACGCTCGCCACGGTTTGCGACTTGAACCCAGCCTGTGCCGGCCTGAGCAGGAATTCCAGTTGCTCCAGGCGCAACTGCCCATTGTGGACGCGGAAGAGGGCGGCGTCGATGTCGGCCGTGCGCCCCAGCGTCAGCAGGGGATGATAACCGGCTTGCGGCTTGATCGTCACATCGGTGTCGGCTTTTTCCATCCGGACCGGATCCACCGCGAGCAAGCCGCTATGCTTGATCAGGATCACTTCTCCCGGCTTGGCGTCGGCCAGCGCCTGGGCCAAGGTCGGATAGACGCCGTTGCCGATCTCCTTCACCTTGGGATCGACAAGGCGTTCCTTGCGCACCACGGGGTCCGTCGGCCGGCGCTCCTCGAGCGGCGCCAATCTGCCGTCATACGTTTCGCCCCAGGTGCAACGCTCGACGCCCACGAACTTGGTGGAATCCTCCCGCTGCCGCAGCTCCGCGAGCCGTTCATTGAGCTGGAAAGCTTGCCGAATTTGCGGTGGATCCGTGGTCAGCAGCGCCAAGGGGTCGGGATGCTTCCAGGGACTGCTACGCAGCTCGCGCGAGTGTTCGTCTTGATGCTGTTCACGAAACGCTTCCAAAGTTGTGACCGGTTCCGCATTCGCCTCCGCGGCCGACTTCACCCAGTACGCCTTGAGATTGTGATAGGCATTGCGAGCGCCGTGGTACTGGAAATGCCCCGCTGTGGGACCAGTCTCCTGGATCAAGGCAGCAATGCCCGGAGTTCGGCCATCTCCTTCGGGACGAGAGAAAATCGAGTTCCGCACCTCCAGCCGGCATGCCGTGCCATCTTCGAGCCGGAACACCGCCCCGTCCAGGACGAAGGCGGAGCAGCTGCGCAATCGCAGATTACAGGTTGCAGATTGCAGATTGCCGTTGGTCTGGTTGGCTCCTTGTACCAGGAAGAGAGCGCCAGTGTGAGGCGCAAAAGCACAATCTGCAATCTCCAATCTCCAATCTGCAATCCCCTTGGCTCCCTGGAGGGTCACGGCATGCTGCCCGCCCGCAAAGTAACAGCCGGACAGACGCAGCACCGGTTTGTCGCCCTCGCCGCTCGGGCCCTGAACGGCTACGGAACTCAGTCGCCCCGGTTCGATTTCCGGCGGGCTGGCCTGGACAAACTCGCAGTTCTCCACGGTCAGCTCACCCCCTTGAAGAGCCAGTGCGCTCAGGCGCATCTCGGAGCCGCCGCCATGAACCTCGAAGCGCAACCCTCTCAAGGTGACCTTGCCGCTCTTCACCGTCAGCGCCGCCCAGGGGCCCCGTTCCCACGCAGGATCATACACCAGGCGGATCGTGGGACGACGCCGATGGGTCTCGCCCGCTTGCAGGAGCCAATTGCGCTCCTGGAAAACCAGGAGTTCCTCACGCGTCAGCTCGAGGTCTTTCTCGAGCGACACCACCGTTGGCTGTGTCTTGTCGACGGCTGGCTTGCTCAGGAGGTCCACGAGGTCCCGGGCACTGTCCACCCGATAGGCTCTCGGTTCGGGCTCGAGCGGAGCAGCTGGAATCGGGCGCGCCGGAAGAGCGGCTTGTGATCCCTCATTGTCGGAGGCCGGGGCAGTCCCTCCAGGAGAGACTTTGGCTTTCTCATTGGAGCTACGTCCGCCGTTGGCCGGCACGCGCGCCGCCGAGTGCCAGGGCCAGGTCGACGGCCCGAGCAAGACAATGAGCACCACCAATCCCAGCAGCGCCGACGCAGTCATTAACACTGGCCGGGTGCGCGGTGGGCTGGGCAGCGGTGCATCGACAAAGAGCACGCCCTCGGGTACCTCGGTCGCGGTGCCCAGTTTCTGGGCCATCAGGATGAGATGCTGCACGAGGTGCTCGGGGCGCTGATAGCGATCCTTGGGGTCCTTGGCCATCATGCGGGCCATGATGGCGGCCACGTCATCGGGGATGGCTGAATTGAGCTGCCGCGGATCCACCGGAGCTATGTGCTGGTGATGGTGCAGCTTCTTGGCCGCGGTTCCCTCCGGCACCGGCGGCTGGCCGGTAACCATGTGGTAGAACGTGCAGCCCAGCGAATAGATATCGCTGCGGGCGTCGGCGTCGCGCGGCTCCAGGGCCTGCTCGGGCGAGATATAGTCGAAGGTCCCGAGCGTGACGCCGGATTGTGTCAAGCCAGTGTCACCGTGCAGACTGCGGGCCAAACCCATATCCACCAGCTTGGCTCGGCCGTTGGGGCTGAGAATAATATTCGACGGCTTGATATCGCGGTGGACGACACCGCGTTCGGACGCATGGGCCAGGCCCGTGGCGATCTGGAGCATGATATGGATCACCTCGGGCACGGGAATCCGGCCGCGGCGTTCCAGGACCGTGCGTAGATTTTCACCCTCCACAAACTCAAACGCGATGAAGTGCAGCCCCTGATCCTCGCCGCAGAAGAAGACCCGTGCGATGTTTTCGTGATCCAGCCGGGCGGCGGCTCGGGCTTCCTGGTGGAAGCGGAGGATGTTCTCCGGGTCGGAGGCCATTTCCGGCGGCAAGATTTTCAGAGCGACCGTGCGCTCCAGCTGCGTGTCCCGGGATAGGATCACCGCCGCCATGCCGCCGACCCCAATCGGTTCGAGCAGTTCGAAATGGGCCAGGCGCCGGCCACGCAGGATCTCGGCAAAGGTACCGTCGAGCTGAGTCGGGATGGGTAGCTTCTTGGAGATGATCGTCGGTGCCTCATCGGCAGCAGACAGCCCAGCGTGGAGCAAATGGTCGCCGGCTCCGTGTGCAGCCGGAGAAGCGGGAGACCCAGGCGACGAAGGGATGCCGGGAGATCCGCTGTCGCGCTCGGACGGCGCGCGCCCTTCGCGGTGTGGCTCAGCCATCGAGGTTTCCAACGGGTTTACAAGCCCGCCCCTCCGGGGTGACGTGGGGACTCCTGACGACCAGATACCTACTTTGACCCGGTTTCCCTCGGGAAGGTGATCGCGGCACGCCGCGCGTCCCCAAGCAAGAGAAGCCGCGACCACCGAAGGCCGTTTCCGTTCCCCGGGCGTCAGAAGTGCTAAAGAAGGAAGGAAACGTAAGTAACGATCCGTTAAAAAACTATAACTTACTGGAGACACGACTGTCAATTGGGCAGTTGACTTCTTGCGCATTTTGGTAGGAGGAGCAAAACCGATGTCACCGGTCGCAATAGTGTTTGGCGTGATCTTGATCGTCGTGGGCGTCGTCGGCTATGTCGCGACGGATCAGGTCAGTTGGACGGCCCTCATTCCTGCATTCTTCGGGGTAGTCCTGTTGCCCCTGGGCCTGTTGGCTCGGAAGGAGAACCTGCGCAAGCACGCGATGCACCTGGCGGCGGCGGTGGGGCTGTTGGGGTTTCTCGGCTCGGTGAGTGGGCTCGTCGGGCTGGCCACGCTGCTGGTGGGCGGTG
>JBGQLF010000078.1:0-14127 GCA_041499985.1 Gemmataceae bacterium | reverse complement strand
GTCAACGCCGACGAAAGCGAGCCCTGCACGTTCAACAACCGCATCCTCATGGAAGAGGATCCGCACCAGGTCCTCGAAGGGATCATCCTGGCCAGTTATGCGACGCGGGCCAGCGTCGCCTATGTGTATGTCCGCTATGAGTACGGCAGGCCCTTCCGGGCTCTCCAGCAGGCGATCGACGAAGCTTACGCCGCCGGTCTGCTGGGGCGCAATATCCTCGGCAAGGACTTTCATCTCGACTGCTACCTGCATCGCGGAGCGGGGGCGTATATTTGCGGCGAAGAAACCGGGCTCATCGAGAGCCTGGAAGGCAAACGGGCCTGGCCGCGCATCAAGCCGCCGTTCCCCGCGATCGAAGGCGCGTTTCGCAAGCCGACCGTGGTCAATAACATCGAGACCCTCGCCTGCGTCACGCACATCCTGGACCGGGGGGCGGAATGGTTCAAGTCGATGGGGGTGCCGCCCGATCCCAAGAATCCGCGCGACATGGGTAGCTATGGGCCCAAGCTCTACTGCATCAGCGGCCATGTGAACAAGCCAGGCTGTGTCGAGCTGCCCCTGGGCATCACGGCCCGCGAACTGATCGACAGACACGGCGGCGGCGTTTGGAAGGGCCGCAAACCCAAGGGCGCCATCCCCGGCGGTATCAGCATGGGCGTGCTGACGGAGAAGGAGCTTGATACCCCGCTGGACTTCAACGGACCCGCCAAGGTGGGCTGCCTCGGTCTGGGCACGGCGGCGGTTACCGTCTTCGATGAAAAGACGCCGATCGTGGATGTGCTCCACAACTGCTGCCGGTTTTTCGCGCACGAATCGTGTGGCCAATGCACGCCCTGCCGCGAGGGCACGGGCTGGATGCTGAAAATCACCGAGCGGATGCGGCGCGGCCAGGGTCGAGTGGAGGATCTCGACATCCTGGCCGAAGTAGGCAAGTCGATCGGCACCATGCCCGGAACGACGATCTGTGGCCTGGCGGACGGCGCTGGTTGGATCGTGAAGAATATCATCAGTAAGTTTCGGCCCGAGCTGGAGGAGTCTATTCGGCAGGGTCGTAAGAGTGAGGCACCGGTGTTGGCTGGCGCTCATTAGAGGGCTCACAGCAATGCGAATGACCGCATCGGTTCTGCTTGCCATCCTCTCAATGGCAGGATGCGATCCACGACCTGCTCCCAAGCCGGGGGCTACGGCGCCACAAGGCGCGACACCCGGTCCAGGGGCTGCTGCGCCCCCAGGCAGCGCGTCGGCTCCTGTCGGAGGCGCGCCCCCCGCACCTGCTTCAGGTGCCGTCCGGCGTGGCCTCGATCGCCAGACCATTCAGAACCACTTTAGCCAGCTTGGGCTTTTTTACCTTCAGTATCAGACCGAAATGGGTCGATCGCCCTCCAATTTGAAGGATTTCGGCGATTACATCAAGCGGGACGCGCCCCAGATCTACCAGGCGCTTCAGGAAGATCGCTATGTCGTTACCTGGAACGCGAACTTATCGTCCAATACGGTGTTGGCTTATGAAAAGGCCCCCTACACGGATGGCAGCCGGCTCGTGCTGATGGGCGATCGCTCGGTCAAGATCATGAATGCCCAGGACTTTCAACAGGCACTCCAGGCGAGCGGAAGGTGAGGTGTGGCGAGTCCAAGGCGACCCCAGCACCAGGAAGGCTTCAGGAAAGCACAAGACCATCATGGCGGTTGTTTACGTCAATAACAAGCCGGTCGAGATCGGCAACGAAAAGCTGAACCTGATCGAGGCGGCGCTCAAAGGCGGCGTCTTCATTCCCCATTATTGCTGGCACCCTGCCTTGACCGTCGTCGCCAGTTGCCGCATGTGCCTGGTCGAAGTCGGCGAGCGCAAACCCGATGGCACTACTACCATGCAGCCACGTGTCGTGCCCGGCTGCCAGACCCCCGCGAAGGATGGGACGGTGATCGTCACCGACAGCGACAAGGCCCGGCAGGCGCAGATGCAAACGCTGGAGTCGCTGCTACTCAATCATCCGCTCGATTGCCCCGTATGCGATAAGGCCGGCGAATGCCTGCTGCAAGATTTTAGCTACCATTATGGCCGTTCGCAAAGCCGGATGATCGACGAAAAAAACCAACCGCCGAACAAGCCTGGGATAAGCGACAAGATTACTCTCTTCACGGATCGTTGCATCCTGTGCTCGCGTTGCGTCCGCTTCACCCGTGAGATTTCCGGCAGGGCGGAGCTCCAGGTCATCAACCGGGGACACCATTCGGAAATCGATATTTTTCCCGACGAGCCGCTTAACAATAAGCTCGCCGGCAATGTCGTGGATCTCTGTCCCGTCGGGGCACTGTGTAGCAAGGACTTCCTGTACAAGCAGCGGGTCTGGTTCCTCAAGTCGCAAAAAAGCGTCTGCCCAGATTGCAGTACGGGCTGTAGCATCTATGTGGATCACAACAAGGATATTGTGTACCGTCTGCGGCCGCGCACCAATCCCCAGGCCCAGGGACATTTCATGTGCGACGAGGGCCGCTATGGCTTCCACTATGCCAACTCGGAGCGCCGCTTCACGCAACCGCTGGTCCGCCGCGACGGTGCCTACCTGGCCACGTCGTATACGGAACTCTTGCCCCGACTGCGGCGCGAGCTGAGTGCCGCCGCTACCCGCGATGCCTCCACGGTGGCCGCGGTGTTGTCGCCGTTCCTGACATGTGAGGAAGCCTTCCTGCTAGCGAAGTATTTCAAGGGTCTCTCGGGTGAAGTGCGCCTGGCCCTCGGTCACTTGCCGATCCAGGGCGAAGACGATACGTATCCGAAGGACCGCCGGGGCCAGCCGGTGCAGCCGGTCAAGTTTACGATCCGCGCGGAGAAATGTCCCAATCGGCGCGGCGTCGAGGAGGTGTTGCGACATTTCCAGGGGGAGATACTCAGCCAGGAGGCGCTCCTTCAGTCCGCGGGCGCGGGCCGGGTGCAGGCGATCTATTTTGCCGCTGGTTATCCGCCGCGCGAAGGCGACTGGATCTCCGAGGCCCTGGCGCAAGCGCTCCAGCAAGTACCCTTGGTCGTGGTTCAGGACTTGCTGCCGTCGCCCGCCAGTGCCGTGGCGCACTACATTCTGCCCGCGGCGACGTTTGCCGAGAAGGACGGAACGTTTATCAATCACGCGGGTTTGGCCCAGGCAATCCACCGCGCCGCCGCGCCGCCGCGGAGCTGTCGCACCGACGGCCAGGTGTTCCTCGACCTGCTCGAACGGCGGGGCCTGGTGCATGCGCCAACGCTCCGGGCGGAATTGGCCCGTGAGGTGCCTGCCTTTGCCCCCCTGGCGCCGGGCAAATTGGGGGATCAGGGTGTTTTCCTGGAGCGTGCACCGGCGCTGACCTCCGCTTCCTGAGTGAGCGTTTGGCCCCATGTATGACTTCAGTCTGCTGTCCACGCTTCTGACGATCGCTGTGGTGATCAACGTCATCATGGGGGCGTGCACGTATCTGATCCTGCTCGAGCGCAAGATCTCGGCGTATATGCAGGATCGCATCGGTCCCAATCGCGTGGGTCCGCTCGGCCTACTCCAGCCGATCGCGGATGGGCTGAAGTTTATCCTTAAAGAGGATATCATCCCCGCCCATGTGGACAAGTTCCTGTTCCTGCTCGCGCCGGCCCTGGGCGTGAGCACCGCACTGTTCGCCTTCGCGGTGGTGCCGTTTGGACCCACCTCGGTGGAAGAGCCGAATGCGTTTCAGTTTGTCATTGCTCCACGGGTTGATATCGGCATTGTCTTCATCTTCGCGATCGCCAGCTTGACGGTCTATGCCATCATCCTGGGCGGCTGGGCGTCCAACAGCAAATACAGCTTCATCGGCGCCATGCGTTCCAGCGCCCAGCTGGTCAGCTACGAGATTCCCATGGGGCTGTCGATCCTCGGCGTAATTCTGTTCACGGGTTCGCTCAACCTGGAACAGGTGATTGACTACCAGGCCCATCACGGATGGACGATTTGGTTTCAGCCGTTGGCTTTCTTGCTGTTCATGACCAGTGTCTTCGCCGAGTGCAATCGCCTGCCCTTCGACCTGCCGGAAGCCGAGCAGGAACTGGTCGGGGGCTATCATACCGAATACAGCGCGATGAAGTTTGGCCTCTTTTTCATCGGCGAATACACGCACATGATCACGACGAGCTTCCTGATGGTCATCCTCTTCTTCGGCGGCTGGCACTTCCCCTGGATCGCCGAGGCGGGCTCCGGGGGCGTGATTGCCAAGTTGGTGATCTTCAGCCTCAAGATGTCGTTGTTTATCCTGTTCTTCATGCTGGTGCGCTGGACGATTCCGCGTTTTCGCTTTGACCAGCTGATGGGGCTGGCCTGGAAAGTCTTGATCCCACTGGCTTTGTTGAACCTGGTGTGCGTGATGGTCGTCCGCCAGCTGGTCGTGATCGAGCACGTGCACCCGGGCTGGAACTGGGTGCTGTTACCGCTGTCCTTGCTCCTTCTTGTCGGCGCCGGTCTGGTGGCGGGCTATCCGCCGCCGACACGGCAGACAACGGTTCCAATACGAGCCCGACGCGCTAGCGAGGTCGTCCCTCGCTAGCGCGTCGGGCTCATGGTGATCTCATGGTGAGCCCGACGCGCTAGCGAGGTCGTCTCATGGTGAGCCCGACGCGCTAGCGAGGTCGTCTCATGGTGAGAGCTTGGAGTATCGTAGAGCAACTGAACACGGAAACCGAGTCGCCCTTGCCTGAAGGTAAAGTCATGCCCATTGCCGCCGAAGATGTGAAATGGATCGAGGAGCCGCGCATCGGCCTTGCCGAGCGCCTGTACCTGCCGGCCCTGTTCGCTGGCTTTCAGACGACGGTGAAGCATATGTTCATGCCCAAGGTAACCGTGCAGTTCCCGGAGGAACGACCGATCCTGCCGCCCAACTATCGTGGCGTGCACCGCCTAAACCGCGATGAGCAGAAACGGGTCAAATGTGTCGCTTGTTACATGTGCGCCACCGCCTGCCCGGCACACTGCATCGACATCGTCGCGGCGCCTTCGCCGTGGCCCGATCGCGAGAAGTATCCGGAGACCTTCGTCATCGACGAATTGCGCTGCATCTATTGCGGCATGTGCGAAGAAGCCTGTCCGGTGGATGCCATCGAACTGACGTCGCTGTTCGATCTGACGGGGTTAAGCCGGGAAGAGATGATGTTCGACAAGGAAAAGCTGCTGAGTGTGTACGATCAGACCGTGGCCGACGGTACTGACCCGGTGCGCACCCACGGAGGCCGGCTCGGTGTCGCCTCGCAGCCGCTGGGGAATAACAACACTGCGGGTAGCTGAAGCTCTCGCCCTACACGAGGTGGGACCTGTGCGAGATATCCTGCTGATAGCCCTCCCAGTCCTCCCGGGCTTCGTCGCAGTTTACCTGCTGCTGCCCCGGCCGCGCCGGTATCCACCCTTGTGGGGTGCCGCCGCAGCGGGCCTGGCGCTATTGCTCGCCGGCACGATCCTGACCACCAGCACCGGAGCTGCCGTCGAGTCGATCCTGTTCTACACTTTCGCCACGATCGCCGTGTCCAGCGGGGCGCTGCTGATTACCCAGCGGAATCCGGTCTATGCCGCTTTGGCCTTTGCTCTGGTGGTGCTCAGCACCTGCGGGCTGTTCTTGCTCCAGGCGGCCCCGTTCTTGATGGCAGCCACCATCATCATCTACGCCGGGGCAATTATCGTCACTTTTCTCTTTGTCATTATGCTGGCCCAGCAGGCCGGGCTGTCCGATGCCGATGCGCGCTCGCGGGAGCCGCTGCTCGCCAGCGTGGCGGGCTTCGTTCTGCTGGGCGCGCTGTTGTTTGTCTTGCAACAGGCGTACCAGGGGAAGGCGAGCGTGTTGAATGCGCCCCCCGTGGACGCCGACGCATTCGCCTCCCTGCTGGAGCGGATGGACGCTGCCTCCGGCAAGAAGACCGTGACGGAAATGGCGGAGGCGTTGGGCGATGAGGAAGGGCAATTCTTCGAGGACCTGGGCCGGCAGATCCGAGCGGGGCGATCCACCCCGGCCACGCGCCACCAGGCCGATCAGCTCTTGCACCAGATCGAATCGAGTTGGTGGAATCGCTGGAAACCGGCCGGCGATGCCGGCGCCATGCGGACGGCCCTGGAACAGCTGCGGCAGCGCGTGCAGCGCGTTGTCGAGGAACGCGGTCGAGCCGGGCTGCCGGGGGAAAATGTCGCCCATCTGGGCAAGATACTGTTCTCGCAGTACTTGATCGGCGTCGAGCTGGCCGGCCTGTTGCTCCTGGTCGCAGCCATCGGTGCCATCGCCATCACGCATCGGCGTGCGGAGGAGCTGCGATGAATGCAGCCGCGCTACTGCATAATTACCTGGTCGTTGGGGCCATTCTGTTCGCCTTGGGCCTGATCGGCTTCCTGGCCCGGCGGAACCTGATCATCATTTTCCTGTCGGCGGAGATGATGCTCCAGGGAGTGGCGCTGAACCTGGTCGCCTTTGCGCGCTACTGGGGTGATCTCCAGGGACAGGCGTTTACACTCTTCGTGATCACCGTGGCCGCGTGCGAAGCAGGTATTGCCCTGGCGCTGATCCTGATGCTCTATCGCTCTCGGCACTCGCTCGATGTCAGCCTTTGGCATGAGCTGCGCGAGCCGGGTCAGGAGCCAACCCTGGATGAGGAGCCGTTGCCGCAGCCCCCGTTGCCGCCCCCATTGCCACACCTGACTCCAGCCGGCCACGAACCTCAACCGCGCCAAGAGACCAGTCATGTTTGATGCGCTGCCCCCCCTCTGGCTAATCCCTGCCCTGCCACTGGTGGCTAGCGTGCTGACCGCGTTTCTAGGTCCGCGCGTCCTGCGCGACCAGAGCCATTGGCCGTGCATCGTCTCGCTCGGGCTCTCCTGTCTGCTGTCGTTTCTCGTGCTCGGGAGCAGCCTGGGCCAGACGCACGATGGACACGAAAGTGCGATCCGCTACTACACGTGGTTCCAGGCCGGTACGGTCGATGTCGGCTTCACACTGCGCTCCGATCCCCTCACGGCGATCATGCTGGTCACCGTCACGTTCATCGGTAGCCTGATTGCGATCTTTTCCGTCGGCTATATGCACGGCGACCCTGGCTATGCCCGCTTCTTCGCCGAGATAGCGCTGTTCATCTTCTCCATGACCGGTCTAGTTCTGGCGAATAACTTCCTGCTCCTTTATGCGTTCTGGGAAGGTGTCGGGTTGTGCAGCTATTTGCTGATTGGCTTCTGGTTTACCAAGCCCTCGGCCGCGCTGGCAGCACGCAAGGCGTTCCTGGTTACGCGCCTGGGGGACGTCGGCTTTTTCTTGGGCATCTTGTGGATCTGGGCGACATTCGACTATTCCCTTGATTTCGACACCATCTTTGCCAAGGCCGAGTTGATGGGGCCAGGAACGCTGCTGCCGATTTGCTTGCTGCTCTTCTGCGGTGCGATCGGCAAATCGGCTCAGTTCCCGCTGCACGTGTGGTTGCCCGATGCCATGGAAGGCCCGACGCCGGTCAGCGCCCTGATCCACGCCGCGACCATGGTAACAGCGGGGGTCTATCTGGTCGCTCGCTGCACCCCTCTGTACGCGCGGGCCCCGGAGGCCCAACTGGTCGTGGCCTGCATCGGTGGCTTAACGGCGCTTCTGGCAGCCCTGATGGCCCTGACGCAGAATGACCTCAAGCGCGTGCTCGCCTACTCGACCATCAGCCAACTCGGCTACATGTTCCTGGCCCTGGGCAGCGCGATCAGTCTGGAACGCCCACCGGGTGAGGGGCTTCCGTGGACGCCTGCCAGCCCGCTGGTGACGCTGGGAGTAGTGGCGGCCATCTTCCACCTGTTCACGCATGCCTTCTTCAAGGCCCTGCTTTTCCTCGCCGCCGGCAGTGTCATGCACGCTATGGGCAATGTCATCGATATGCGCCGCTTTGGTGGCTTGCGCTATGTGCTGAGGACCACGCACTGGACCTTTCTCTGTGGCGCGCTCGCCCTGGCCGGTGTCCCGCTGTTGTCGGGCTTCTGGAGCAAGGACGACATCCTGGCGGCGACTTTCCAGGCGTCGCACATCGAGGACCGGACGTACGCGATCCTCTACACTGTGTTGTTCATCACGGCATTGATTACCGCGGGCTTGACGGCGTATTACACGTTTCGGGCGTATTTCCTGACGTTTTGGGGTGAGCTGCGCATTCCTCCCGAGGCCGGTGATCATGCTCATGAGTCGCCGCCCGTGATGACGGTACCGCTGATGATCCTGGCCATCGGAGCCGTGGCGATCGGCATCGCCGTCGAGCCCGTTACACACTGGTTCAGTGGATTTCTCGGCGGCACGCCCGGGTTACGGCACGTGACGGAGCATACCACGAACCCGGTGATCATGCTGGGCAGCACGCTGTTCGCTCTGGCCGGCATCGGCGTGGCGGCCTGGATGTACTTGCTGCGTCCGGGAGTGGCAGGCCAGTTGGCGCGGCTGTTGCCTGGACTGTATCAGCTGTCGCTCAATCGCTTCTACCTGGATGAGATTTATGCCTTTTTTGTCGTCCAGCCGCTGGTCGGTCTGGCCCAGCTCGCGCGCCTGTTTGATCTCTACGTGGTCGACGGGTTGGTGGATCTGATCGGGCAGATGCCGCGCTTCCTGGGACAAGTTTTTCGCCCGATTCAGAATGGGCTGGCCCAGTTTTACGCCCTGGCGATGGCTCTGGGATTGACGGTATTCCTGGTTGCTCTGGTGTGGCGTTACGCCTGGTAGGAATGAAAATTGGCAATGAATATCAGTTCTCTCCTTCTCCTGGGCCTGCTCGTCGTCCCCTTCGCCACTGCGCTGGTCGTCGCCGCTCTCGGCCCGCGCCGCCTTGAGATCATCCGCCAGGTCAGCCTTGCCGCCAGTCTGATCAGCCTGCTGTTTGCGCTGATCCTTGCGGGGCAGTTCGCACTCGTGCGGGCGGACTCCGCGCAACTCGGAACCACGTTTCGACCTGAATTTGTCCCCGGCGAGGATCCCGGACATCCTCATACGACTACCTGGGACTTGATCACTTTTCCAGCGACCAGCGAGACACTGACCGGCAGGCCCCCGGCCGTGCAATTCTATGTCGGCGTCGACGGCCTGAACCTCTGGCTGTTGGTGTTGACGGCCCTGCTCATGGTTTCGGCGGTGCTCGTGTCGTGGAATGGCATCCAGGAGCGGGCCAACGAATACTATGCCTGGCTGCTGGCACTCGAAGCCGGCATGCTGGGCGTGTTCATGGCCTTTGACATCATTCTCTTCTATGTCTTCTTCGAGTTGACGCTGGTGCCGCTGTTCTTCCTCATCGGCATCTGGGGCGGTCCCGAACGCCGCCATGCCGCTCGTAAGTTCTTCATCTACACGCTGGCGGGCAGCCTCATCACCCTGCTCGGTCTCCTGGGTCTCGTCCTGGCCTGTTACGCCGACAATAAAGGGGAGCTGACCTTCTCCATTCCGCGCCTCGTGGTACTGGTCAATCAGCGCCTTGCCGTGGAGAACGCGGAAGCGCGGGCCTTCTGGCTCACCGTGCAATTCTGGGCCTTCCTGGCGATGATCGCGGGCTTTTCCATCAAGGTGCCGCTCTTTCCGCTGCACACCTGGCTCCCGTTGGCTCACGTCGAAGCTCCCACGGCCGGCAGTGTGCTCCTGGCCGGCGTCCTGCTCAAAATCGGCGCCTACGGCTACCTGCGGCTGTGCTTGCCGCTCGCGCCGGACGCCAGCCTCAGCATCGGCGTGCCGGTGGTTGGGACGCTGGCGGTCGTCGGCATCCTCTACGGAGCTATTTGCGCTCTGGCTCAGGAAGATATCAAGAAGCTGGTGGCGTATAGCAGCGTTAGCCACCTGGGCTTCTGCATGCTGGGCATGTTCGCCCTCAACCAGGCCGGCCTCTCGGGCAGCCTGCTGCAAATGATCAACCACGGCCTCTCCACGGGCGCGCTGTTCCTCCTGGTCGGCATGCTCTATGAGCGCTATCACACCCGGCTCATGAGCGACTACGGCGGCATGGCGGCTCGACTGGGCTTGCTGGCATGCTTCATGGTCTTCATCTGCCTGACCAGCATCGGCCTGCCGGGATTGAATGGCTTTATCGGCGAAGCGCTGGTGTTCTTGGGGATGTTCAACCAGGAGCCGGTCCTGGCCGTCGTCGGCACCGGTGGCATCGTGCTGGGTGCCTGGTACTTGCTCCAGATGCTCCTGCGCGTGTTCTTCGGCCCGGTCAAGGAGCCCCAGCACGAAGGCCATGAACCGGTGCGCGATCTCAACTTGCGCGAGTTGGCGGCGCTGGTGCCGATCGCCGTGGCGTGCTTGCTTATCGGCGTCTATCCGCAGCCGCTGCTCCAGAGCGTGGCGCAGGATATCGGTGTGGTGGCGGGGATTACCCAGAATGCCCGGACAAGGGCGGCTGAGGCCCAGCAGGCACACATTGGCAACCCGCTCAACCGGGTTGCTGTGGAGAACCACCGAGGAGAACAAACACGGTGAATCCTGTTACCCCTCCCGGCAATTGGCACGAGGCGTTCTTGGTCCTCTTGCCCGAGCTACTCCTTGGCCTGGCCGCCTGCTGCCTTTTTCTGGCCGCCACGTTTCGAGCTGACCGCAACCTCTGGGCCCTGGTGTCGGTCCTGACCCTGGTGCTCGCCGGACTGGTCCTCGTCCTCGATCCCATGGCGAGCCGTGACTACGGGATCGCCGTCGCTGCGTTGTCCCTCGTGGCCGACCCGCTTGCTTACCTGATCCGGCTGATCGCTCTCGGCGGTGGCATCGTTTTGGTGCTATTTAGCTGGAACCAACTTCCCGATCGACAGGCGGCGGAATACTACGCCTGCTTGCTCCTGATCGTCGCTGGCCTAAGCCTGACCGGAATGGCCAACGACCTGGTGACGCTTTTCCTGGCTCTGGAGCTGATCAGCATCCCGACTTACGTCTTCCTCTACCTGCCGCGCCATGATAGCGCGACGCAGGAAGCGGCCGTGAAGTACTTCCTGCTGAGCATCTTTTCCTCGGCCTTGTTGTTGTTCGGCTTCAGCTACCTGTACGGACTGGCGGGCACGACCATCCTGGTAGGCACGCCGGACCTGCCGGGTATCCTGGATTCCTTTATCAGTGCGCGGCGGGAGGAGGTCCCTGCCTTGGCTTCGGTGGCCTTGGTAATGATCGTCGCGGGGCTGGGATTTCGGATCACGGCGGTGCCGTTTCATTTCTATGCTCCGGATGTGTTTCAGGGGGCGCATATCACCGGGGCGGCCATGTTGGCCTTCGTGCCCAAGGTGGCCGGCTTCGTGGCGCTCTTGCGCGTTCTCGGGTTCGTCCTTCCCGAAGTCCTCCTTGGGAAACTCCGCGAGACCGAGTTGCATCCCGGGCTGTTGCTCGGCGGGCAGGTCTCCAGTTTGATGTGGATCTTGGCTGCGGTGACGATGTCGCTGGGGAACCTTCTGGCCCTGCTTCAGGACAACCTGAAACGACTGTTGGCGTATTCGAGCGTCGCCCATGCCGGCTACATGCTGCTCGGGCTGGTGGTTGCTCCTGATCTACATGCGGCCGGTGGCGCGGTCGGCAGTGGGGTTGAGGCGGTTCTGTTCTACCTGGTCGCTTATGGCGCCATGACACTGGGGGCCTTCGCGGTGTTGGCCTATGTCAGCACGCTGCGGCGGCCGGTGGAGACTGTGGACGATCTGGCTGGCTTAAGTGTCAGTCAGCCGGGTGTGGCCCTTTTGATGGCGATCTTCCTCTTTAGCCTCATCGGGATTCCACTGACGGCCGGGTTCCTGGGCAAGTTCTTGCTGTTCTTCTTGCTCTTCTCCGGCGCCCTGGCAGTGCCCGAACACTCCTCGCTGTTCCTGCTGCTGGGCTTCATCGGCGTGCTCAACGCTGCGATTGGTGCCTGGTACTATTTGCGCATTATTGCGGTCATGTATCTGCGAACCCCGATTCGGCCCCACGAACCCGAACGGTCTCGGGCGGGGCTGGCGACGTTGTGGATCTGTGCCGTGGTGACGGTGTTCTTCGGTGTCTACCCGCAACCGCTGCTCGAGATGGCCCGGAAGGCGGCGGTTGTTCCCACCGGCGCGCGCATGCCGGAAGCAAGGGCCCAGGCGCAAAGGTGATGGCGTTCGTCCTTCCCCCCATGGGTCGTATGTCTGCGTCCCTGCCTGATCTGGTAGCCCGTGCTGTGTTGGGGCATTACGCGACCGAAATCGCCACGGCCCATCTCACGGCGCTGGGCAATCGGGGCGGCTTCAGCGGCGCTCGGCTGTGGCAAATCACCAGCGTGGCCGGTCCGTTTTGTCTGCGTGCTTGGCCGTCCGATGGGCCGACTCCAGAGCAGCTGAACTGGATTCATAGCTTGATGGCGAGGGCGCGTCACACCGGCCTGGACTTCGTGCCGCTGATCATCCCCGGTCGCTCGGGGGCCACCTGGATGCAGCACGAAGGGCGCCTCTGGGAAGTGACCACCTGGCAGGCCGGCCGGGCCGACTTTCACGCTCAGCCGACGCCGGGCCGCCTGGAGGCCGCCTGCACGGCGCTGGCACAGCTTCATGGCGTGTGGGCCGAGGCCACCCGCACCGTGGGACCCTGCCCGGCCGTCCAGCGCCGTTTGGAACGCGCGCGGGAGTGGGCGCGCCTCGTCCAAGATGGCTGGCAGCCTCAGTTCGAGGAAAGTGAGGACGACCCCATTGAGCCCTGGGCCCGGCGCGCTTGGCCATTGCTGCGCGCCCAGGTGAACTGGGTGCCGCGCGCCTTAGCCTGCTTTGCCACGTGGTCAGCGCCGCTCCAGCCTTGCCTGTGCGATATCTGGCACGATCATGTGCTCTTCGACGGCGAACAGATCACAGGCATTATCGACTACGGCGGGGTTGCGGTGGATCATGTGGCGGCTGACCTGGCCCGTCTGCTAGGGAGCCTCGCACAGGACGACGCCGCGCTGTGGGCGGCCGGCCTGAGCAGCTATACGCGGCGACGGCTCCTGACCCGGGACGAGGAGAGACTCGTGCGCCTCCTCGACGAGACTGGGACACGTCTCGGAGCGGCCAACTGGCTTAAATGGCTGTATTGGGAGGGGAGGTCCTTTGAGGATCGGGCGGGCGTTGCACGCCGGCTGGCAGTTCTGGTCAAACGGCTGGAGCGCCAGCGCGGGCTTGTTTGATGGTCTCGCCGCAAACGAGCCGGCAGGGTTCATCCCGGCACGACGTTGACGGCTTGGCCCTCGGTGAGAGCAGCGGAGCTACTCTGGATGATGAGCTCTTGGCCGGTGAAATCTTCCCAGGAGCCGTGCTCGCCGGGTTTCGTCGGCTTCCGCTGTTTCTTGACGACCTCGACCAGTGACCCTTCGCGGACGCCGATCTTGACGGGGATGCGCACGGCCTTCCCATTCTCGACACAGTTACAAAAGGCCTGGTCGTTCTGTATCGTGAGCGCGCTGGCAGCTACAACCAGCACGCGCGCGTGCTCCACGCTAATGGCAGCGTAAGCATACATCCCCGGCCGTAACTTGCCGTCGGGATTGGGCAGATCGATCTCCGTGCGCAGCGTACGAGCGCCCGGCTCCAGGGCCCAGGCGGTGCGCGTGACGCGGCCTTCGAATTCCTGGCCTTTGAGAACCTGGATGTGAATCCGGGCCACGGCCCCATCCTGGATGAAGATGGCCTCGCTCTCCGGCACGTCCACAAAAACGCGCACGGGATCGGTCCGGACCACGACAAAGAGCGGTTCCCCCTTCGCCGTGCTCCCAGCAGAAGCAGGCTGGAGAAAATGGCCCGTGTGGATGTGCCGGCGGGTCACGACGCCGTCAAAAGGGGCACGCACGAGGCGATACTCGAGCAGTGCCGCCATGCGCCGGTGATCCGCCTCGGCCACCCGAAGGCGTGCTTTGACTGCGTTGACATCCGCCCGCTTTTTGTTCCGGCGGGCCGCGCTCTCGTTGCGGGCAGCGAGGGCCGATTGTACCTTGGCTTCCACCTCCTGCTTGGCCGCTTCGGAGGCCTTCAGCTGGTTGAGAGTTTCATCTTGGCTTTGCTCGTCGATCACCTTGTTCCGGACCAAGGCCTGAACCCGTTTGTACTCGCTCTGCCACCGCGCACAAGTCGCCTCCACCCGTTGACGCGCCGCTTCCGCTTCGCGTACCAGAGCCTCGGCCGTCTGGTAGTTGGCGCCGGCCTCGTTGAGCCC
>JBGQLF010000077.1:0-14132 GCA_041499985.1 Gemmataceae bacterium | reverse complement strand
GGCACCCAGATTGGGGGCGCAATGTGTCACCCGGGCGCCCCCCCCCGGCAATCATCCAAACCGCCCGCCACAATGCTGGTACCTGCCTTTGAACCATGCCAGTTTTTCCAGGACACGGCCAGGGAGTTCGTTGGCCGGTTGAAGGGCAGGTGGCAGAGGTGGCGTGTCCAGACCGTACCGTGACGACCCCGGAGATCGGGAAGCAGGGGTGAGCCGGGGAGAAGGCTGTAGCCGCTTGGCTGTCTCCAAGCCGAAGGAGGCATCGGTCCAAAGAGCGTCCTACTCGGTTGAGAGTCTTCGAGCGGGCAGGGCTTCTCGAGCGACCCCAGCTGGCCGATAGTCATGTTCGCGCCAACGCCGATTATCGCAAGCAGAAACGAGCCTGGTGTGGGCAGGCTGCGAGGATCGATCTCAGTCGGCTCGGGCGGTGCGGCGTCCGCATCTGCTTGCTGCGCAAGACTGCGATCAACGACGCGATCAGAAACGGTGCCTGGAGACTGAAGCCAGTCAGGGCACGTCTACCCGAGGTGCGGAAGCCATTCCTGGCTGCGCCTTCGGAGCGTGCAGTTTTTCCTGTTGCGAGGAGTGACGCTCGCGCCGCGTGGCCTGATTCTCCCATCCCCACGCTGGTGTCGTTACCACCGGCGGCCAGGGTTCTCCCATAGGGAATGAAGACCACACGAAACCAACGTTCCAGCAGCGGATCGCTAATTGGGGAGGTTCGCCTTGCCCTTCTTGCTCAGCAACGCCCGCGGATTGAGGATCACTTCTTCTCCTTCTTCCAGCCCCGAGACGACCTCCGCCAACTGGTCATTGTGCTGGCCCACCAGGAGCGCGCGTTCTTCCGGACCCTGCTCTGTCAGCACGAAACAGGTGCGCTGTTTGCCCCTGCCCGGTGAGCCAAACAGGGCCTGAACCGGCACTGTTAAGACAGGGCCGGGTTCCTCGTTGTCCAGAAGGGTCACCTCGGCGCTCAGGTCCGGATTGAGACCTTCGACCGGGTCATCGAAAGCAATGAGCGTGTGGTAGCCTTTGACGTCCGACCACCCATCCTGCTGCGTGGCGAGGGACGCCACCTGCTTCACATGGCCGCGAAACACCCGCTCGGGCAGGGCGTCGATGCGGATCAGGGCTGGCTGACCGGAGGCGACGAGTCGCCGGTCGCGCTCCCGAAAGCGTTCCCGCAGTTCTTGGAACGCGAGTTGACTGAGCAGCCGAGTGGCTGGCTCCGGCGTGACGAGCAGAGCCGCTTGCACGCCGTCGCCAAAGCCCGTGGGCTGCCAGACATCGCCGTGCAGCCGGGCGACCAGGGCTTCATGGATGCAGACATGGACTTGCAGCTTGGTCAAGTCGGCAAGGCGCAGCAGCAGCTGCCCTTCGCGGACTGGTTCGCCCTGGGCGATGGTCGGTTGTTGGTTGCTACGGCTCGGATCGGGAACGTTGTACACGACTAGACCGTCTTGGGGCGCGCTGAGGACGCACTTCTTAATCTGGTCCTCGAGTTCCTGGTAGTGCGTGAGCCGGAGCTGGTAGATCCGCTGCTTGCTCAGCCGATCGATCTGCGCCTGGATTTCCTTGGCCTTGGCCTGTCTCTGGATGCGCTCCAGGCTCGACCGGGCTTCCTTGAGCTTGTTCTGCAGGTCCGTGACGTTCCGTCGGTGGGTGTACTTTTGCAGGACCCGCAACTCTTCCTGGACCTGGTCCAGGGCAAAATGAGCATTGTCCAGGCGCAGGGCGTCGGCACGCGCCTGATTGGCATTGAGGAAGCCCTTCTTGACCATGAGTTTGGAGAAGGCCGTGCGCTCCCGGCACATGTCCAGGTCGGACTCCGCGAGGGAGAGCCGGCCCTGGAGGTCTTTGCGGAGCTGCTCGTAATCGCCCTGGACGTATTTCTGCAGATCGATCGCCGCCAGTTGAATCGCCACCGCGGCGGACTGGAGATCGCTCTGATTTTGGCTATCGATGATCTTGTAGTTCTCCTGGGCCTGAATCCAGTCGGCTTGGGCCTGCTCGAGGAGGAGCTTGCGTGCGTGTTGCTCCTCTTCCAGCGCCGAATCGTCCAGCTCGACGAGCCGTTGTCCCCGCTTGACCCAGGAGCCATCTTCGATGACCCACTTGATACTGGTGGAGTAGTTGCTGTTGCGCAGCAGACTCCGTACGTGGCAGATGAGCTCGCTGCATTCAGCGGACTGCACTTCCCCGCGGGCGACTAGGGCCCGGACCAGTTGCTCCGAGCGGACGGGCCAGGTCTCAAGGTTCATCCCGGTCGGCTGCCGGCCGGTGTGGATCAACCAAAGGGTGCCCAGCGCCAGCATCGGCAGGACAGCCGCGAGCAGCAGCACGATCGTCAGACCACGGCGCCGGATCCGGGGCGGGTGGAGGGGATTGGAGTTGGTCGGCGCACGCAGGGCAGCCAGGGGATTCGATGCGGTTGGAGAGGGAGACGATGTCGGTGCTGAGGGCAGATTCATGAAGCTACGCTCCTAGGGAAGCAGGCAGGCCCGTGGGTGCCGACGGCGACGGTGAACAACGGCTTTGGTTTCTCAAGCGCGGGGCGGAAACCGAGCCTGGTTCGCCAAGAGGAAGACGGCGCAGCCCCAGTGGGAGTGATCCGGCAGGCAACCCTCGCGCCGACTCCTCATCCCCCGGGAAGCACAGGCAGATGACCTGTGCGGCCGAGGGCAACCGATGCGCCCAGAGGATTGCGTCGATCGAAGTCAAGCGGGCGACTCAACAGGGCTCAGCGTATGGCAGGATGCGGCATGAGGAGGGTGACTTCACCAGGGAAGTCAGGAACGATTCCAACGCACCGCAAGTGCTGAGCGGCAGGGAAACCGTGCTCCGTGTTCTTCTAGTTCTTCTAGGTTACGACCTTCCCCGGACCATTCTTTGCTTAAAATAGTTGTCGCCTGGGCTAGCGTCAAGACAATCTGGGCCTACCTATCGGCACGCCGATGCCTTGAGGCTGGCAGACAGGAGGACAGTTCACCGAGTTGAACAGGCTGCCGCGAACTCCCGCAGCTTGCGACTGCTGAGCCTGTTGCTGCTCCTGGGATGCCGGGATGAGGACGGCAGCCGACGCTCAGCCAAGGAGGGACAACCGGCTCCTCGTGTCGTCAGTCAGACCATTTTTCAGGTCTACGCAGAGTGCGGATTGGAAATGCTGTCCCGACGATCGAGGAACGATGTTCACGCCAACCCGCGTTAGCGCCAACAGCCGGCCAGGGCCTGCTTTCGCATCACCGTCCTCGTATACCCGCTCCGTCTCTCGGCGGCGCAGGTCGAAAGCAGACAAGGTTGCAGCGTGTCGGCGAACACCGAAATGCGGTGGAATCTCCCAACCGCCCGCGCCGTTCTCCAGTACAATCCCCTTGATGATGGGACCGTGCAGAGGCCGTGGGTCGAACCATCTGGGGTGTTCGCCGGCCGGTACAGCGAATTAGTTTCGGGAGGTAACCTTGAGCTTGCGCTGTCTGCGGATCGGTGCGCTATTTGCTGCCGCGCTGACCATGCCGCTGCCCTCTTGGGCTGAAGACTCGACGCAGCGTACGAACCTCGTCGTCTTCCTCGCCGATGACCTCGGCTGGGCGGACTGCTCCGTCTACGGGGGCCAGGACGTCCAGACTCCGAACATGGCCCGGCTCGCCGCCGACGGGATCGCCTTCACCCATGCCTTCGTTGCCTCACCGAGCTGCGCCCCCAGCCGGGCCGCACTGCTGACCGGACTTGACCCGCTGCGCAACGGAGCGATGCTCAATCACAGCCGGCCGCGTGCCGAAATCAAGAAATGGCCGGCCTACTTCCGGGACCTCGGGTACGAGATCGTGGCGATCGGCAAGGTCGCGCACTACGCCCAGGTGCAGGAGTATGGTTTTGACCACGCCAGCCACTTCAACTACCACCAAGATGACTGCGTCCAGGCGGCGGTCCAGTGGTTAGCGGGCCGCAAACCCGGCAAGCCGCTCTGCCTGCTGGTCGGCACGAACTGGCCCCACGTCCCGTGGCCGAAGCAGACCATGCTCGATCCCGACCGGCTGACACTCCCGCCTACCCTGGTAGACACCGCGCAAACCCGCCACGCTCGGTCTCGTTACCTGGCTGCCGTGGCGAACACCGACCGCGATCTCGGGCTGGTCTACGACGCAGTCCGCCAGCACCTCGGCACGAACGTCCTATTCCTGTTCACCAGCGATCACGGGGCCCAGTTCCCCTTCGGCAAGTGGAACGCCTACGACGCCGGCATCCGCACACCGCTTCTGGCCGCCTGGCCGGGCCGGATCCAGCCGGGGTCTACATCCGCCGCGATGGTAAGCTGGATCGACCTCCTACCGACGTGCCTCGAAGCGGCCGGCGGCAAGCCCCCGGACCAACAGAGTGGCCGATCGTTCCTCGGTGTTCTCCGCGGGGAGAAGGCTGTTCACCGGGATAAGGTGTTTGTCACGCATAGTGGCGACGGGGACATGAACCGGTACCCGTTGCGGGCGGTCCGCACGCGGGACTGGAAGTACATCCTTAACCTCGATCCGGCGGGAGAGCATCACTCACACATCGATAAGGGGGCGAATCCGGACGTCGACGGCCGGACCTACTGGGACTCGTGGGTAGAGAAGGCGAAGTCGGACCCTGTCGCGGCGGCGGTGATCCGGCGGTACCACCACCGCCCGGCGGAAGAGTTATACGACCTCCGCACCGACCCGCACGAGTTGCAGAACCTGGCCGGTGACCC
This sequence comes from Gemmataceae bacterium, assembly GCA_041499985.1. Taxonomy (GTDB): domain Bacteria; phylum Planctomycetota; class Planctomycetia; order Gemmatales; family Gemmataceae; genus JBGQLF01. Next base: position 9,406 of record JBGQLF010000077.1, on the reverse strand, counting down.
CGCCCACACCGAACGGCTCAAAGGGCTGCGGGGCGACCTGGTGGCATGGATGCGGGACCAGGGCGATGAAGGGCTGAAGACTGAGCGTGCCCTCCCCGACCCCCGAGCGAAGAAAAAGGACTCGAAATGAACCACACGGTGCTCGCACTCGTTGCTGCGCTGATTCCGTCTGTCGCTCTCGCCGCGGAGCGGCCCAACATCGTCGTGATCCTGTCAGACGACATGGGGTTCTCGGACGTCGGCTGCTACGGCGGCGAGATCGCCACCCCGAACCTGGATGCCTTGGCGGCAAATGGCCTGCGCTTCACCCAGTTCTACAACACCGCCCGGTGCTGCCCGACCCGGGCCAGCCTGCTCACCGGGCTCTACCCACACCAGGCCGGCGTCGGCCACATGATGGCGGACCTCGGATACGACGGCTACCGCGGCGACCTAAACCGCACCTGCCGCACGATTGCTGAGGTCCTGAAGTCTGCCGGGTACCGGAGCTATGCGGTCGGAAAGTGGCACGTCACTCGGTTTGCGGCGGCGGGTGGGCCGAAGCATAGCTGGCCGCTTGCCCGCGGGTTCGATCGGTTCTATGGCACGATCCACGGGGCCGGCAGCTTTTATGATCCCTCGTCGTTGCTCCGGGACAACACCATGATCTCCCCGTACGCCGACCCGGAGTATAAGCCAGCGACCTATTACTACACCGACGCCATCTCCGACCACGCCGCTCAGTTTGTCGGCGACCACGTCCGAGACCAAGCCGGAAAGCCGTTCTTCCTATACGTGGCGTACACCACGGCTCACTGGCCGATGCACGCCTTGCCGGAGGACATCGCGAAATACCGAGGCAGGTACGATGGCGGGTACGATCCCGTCCGCAAGGCCCGTTTCGAGAAGGCGGCCAAGCTCGGCCTGATCGACCCGACCCAGGCGATGACCCAGGGAGCCGTGGACTGGGACAAGGTGCCAGACAAGAAGTTGGAGGCCGCGGGCATGGAGGTGTACGCGGCGATGATCGATCGGATGGACCGGGGCATCGGCAAGCTGGTCGCGGAGCTGAGGCGGACCGGCCAGCTCGACAAGACCCTGCTCCTGTACCTTCAGGACAACGGCGGCTGCGCGGAGGACATGGGACGCTCCCCCCAGAAGAACCACCCGAACATCCCGCAGCCCGACAAGCCGACATTCCCGCCGATGCAGTCAGCCGACTTCGCCGCTGCCGGGAGCGTCCCGGCCCAGACCCGCGACGGGTACCCGGTGCGGATGGGGGACCAGGTGTTCCCCGGCCCTGCGGACACCTACGTGGCTTACGGCCGGGGCTGGGCGAACGTATCCAATACACCGTTTCGGGAGTACAAGCACTGGGTCCACGAAGGGGGCATCAGCACCCCCTTGATTGCCCACTGGCCCAACGGGATCGCCGCCCGGGGCGAGCTTCGGCAGAACCCCGGCCACCTGATGGACATCATGGCCACGTGTGTCGAGCTGGCCGGTGCGAAGTACCCATCCGACGCTACCCCACTCGAGGGCAAGAGCCTCGTCGCCGCGTTCGCAGGCAAGCCGCTCGAGCGCGACGCCCTGTTCTGGGAGCACGAGGGGAACGGGGCGGTCCGGGCCGGGGACTGGAAGCTGGTGGCGAAGCACAACCGGCCATGGGAGCTGTACGACCTCTCGAAAGACCGGATCGAAGCGCACAACCTCGCCGCGACGCGGCCGGACAGGGTGAAGGAGCTGTCCGCGGTGTGGGAGGCGTGGGCCAAGCGCGTGGGCGTTCTCCCGTACCCGCCGGGGAAAGGGAAGGGATGACAGGAGCGGCCGCGTACGCCACTTATTTGGATCTTGCATAGGTGCGCTCGGTCCACGCCTCCCACTGCGCGGCCATTGAATTCACCCGCTCGGGATGCTTGTCGGCCAGATCGTGTAATTCCGTACGGTCGGTCCGAAAGTCGAACAGTTGCCACCGTCCCGTCGCGCCGATGCGGACGAGTTTCCAGTCGCCGGCCCGGAGCGCCGCATTGCCCTCATGCTCCCAGGCGAGGAAATTCCGGGCGAGCGTCTTGTTCTCCAAAGCAGGCACTAAACTAATGCCTTCCACGGGCAGGATGAGACGGTCATTTCGCCTCTCGGGGTATTGACACCCAGTAATCTCTGCGAAGGTCGGCAGGAAGTCCATCACATGCCCGAGGTGTGTGCGCCAGTCCCCTTTCGCCTTGATATGCGCCGGCCAGTGGACGATTAGCGGCGTACTGATGCCCCCCTCGTGGCCATAGTGTTTGTACAGCTTCCAGGGTGTGTTGCAGGCATTCGCCCAGCCGCTGCCGTAGCTGATATAACTCTCCGGACCGCCGACCTTCTTCAGCTCCGCTCCCTTGTGCAGGACGTTCTTCGGACCGCTTTGCCCGTCGAAACCATAGGGGTCCCACTCGGCACACGCGCCGTTATCGCTGAGGAACAGGATGAGCGTGTTCTCCAGTTCGCCATGCTGCTTCAGGTCCGTGACGACGCGGCCAATAGCGGCGTCCATGCGATCGATCATCGCGGCATAAACCGCCATACGGCGCGCCAGGTCCGCGCGCCGATCGACTTCGAGGGAATCCCAGGCGGGGTTATCTTGATCCGCCCACCCGGTCTGGCGGTTGACGAAGTTGGCCGGGACATGACTGCGCGGCGGCAGCTGGAGGTCGCGCGACACTAGGCCCATGGCTTGCTGGCGGGCCAACCGCTGGGCACGGATCTTGTCCCAACCGTGCTGGTATATGGGCTCATAGCGTGCGATATCTTTTTCGGGAGCGTGCAGGGGGAAGTGCGGTGCGTTGAAGGCCAGATAGAGAAACCACGGCTTTCGGCTGGCGCGGCCATCGGCGAGGAAATCGAGCGCGTAGTCGGCGAAGACGTCCGTGGAGTAGAACGTGCCGGGCGTGTAGGCGCGCGGCGTACGGTCTGCTGGAAGGCGCGAGAAAAATGGCTTTTCCTGCCAGCAAGAATTGAACCCTCCGAGCATGCCGTAAAACTCGTCGAAACCACGCGCGATCGGTCCGGTGGCGCTGTTGAGGTGCCATTTGCCCACGGCGTAGCAGCGATAGCCGCCCGTCTTGAGGACCTCCGGAATCGTCACGCAGCGGTCGGTTAGTCGACCTTCGTATCCCAGAGGTCCAGGCTTCGGACCGCCCGCCATCAGCCCCATACCGGCCTGGTGGGGATACAACCCGGTCAGCAAGGACGCCCGCGCCGGACAACAGCGGGCGCAGTTGTAGAACTGCGTGAACCGCAAGCCGTTGGCCGCGAGCGCGTCGAGGTTCGGCGTGTGGATCTCACTGCCGTAGCAGCCCAAGTCGGACCAGCCGAGATCGTCTGCCAGCAAGAGGAGGATGTTGGGCCGTCCGGTCGCTTCTTCCGCGCGGCTTGACGCTACACTGAAAGCGACCGTCGCGCAGACAACGAGAAACAGCGTTTTCGAATCGGTCATCGTAGAACAATCTTTTATCGGTACGGCGTTCCTGGTTCTTGCAGCGTGCCAGCCATTTTAGCCGCATGCTTCCTCCGTGGCACGGATACCTTCAAGTCAGTGGCCCGAAGGAACTAGCATCGCTTTTCCCAGCCGGGATACTCCTTCAACAGACAATGTTCACGCAATGCGGCCTTATCGGCAACAACCAGTCTCGGAACGCTCAGGACCGTTCTCGGCAGTCTGGGCGGCCAACGCCTCCGCTGTTTCTGGTTTCGACATAGCAACTGCACCCCTTCCGTCGCCGCCTTACTTCTGGGATCTTGGCACCTTTGCCGTGGGCTTGGCCGCAGCGACAAGGCCCTCCATCTGAGGACCGTGCCGGAAAGTGGCAGTCGTTTGGACATCCTTCTCAGTCAGGTGGAGACGCCCGCCTACCCGTTGGTCGTTTCTCTGCTCCTGGCGGTCGGACAGAAGCCATCCCGTCGCCGCCCGCATGCGGGACGAATTCAGGCCCAATGTTGAGAACGGGCCAACTCGAAGTCGAAGGCGATCCTGCGTGTTCCTGTGCCGTTTTCGCCCATGCCGCGAGACGTTTCCGCACATCTGGGATCCCCACATCGCTAACCGCGCAGCATCCGACAGTGTCCCTGCTGATCCTTAACTGGATCGCCAGGAGGTTTTTCCAGCCTTTGAAGTCCAGGCGGTCAGAAACCCGTTGAACCCGGCATGGCGCTTGCATGCACGGCCTTATTGAACAGAGGGCTGGCTGCCGCCCGCCCGGTTGGCTTCTGTGTCTTTGCCTGCCCGAGGAAACGTTGATCCACGCACGAATCATTTTGGATGCGGTTATCCACTATCGGCCGCCACCTTGGCTCAACCGCCGCGATCAAGCTGCGAGGACGTACGATGATGATCGGCTCGAATCGAGTTCCAGCACCAGACAGCTTTCCTCCTTGCTGCGGCCGGTGGCACGGGTTCGGCTTCCTGGCGTTGCTCTGCGCCGGTGGGCTTGTCCTGCCGGTGCAGGGGGCTGACATCGAGCAGGAGCCGATCTCCTACAGCAAGGCCCCTGCCCATAATGCCATTTCCCGGCTCCAGGAACGCATCGATGCGGGCCAGGCGACGTTGGCCTATGAGGCGAAGTTGGGCTACCTCCGTTCCTTGCTCCGGGAGTTGCACGTCCCGGAGTCGTCGCAGATGTTGGTCTTCTCCAAGACAAGTTTGCAGCGGCATCGGATTGGGCCGCACCGGCCCCGGGCCCTCTACTTCAGCGACGACAGCTACATCGGCTTCTGCCAACAAGGCGAGGTACTCGAAATCACCGCGGTCGATCCCCAACTGGGTGCCGTCTTTTACGCCCTCGACCAGAAGCCGGTGCCGAACCCGCGCTTCGTGCGCCAACACGATGCCTGCTTGATCTGTCACGGATCGTCGCAGAACCTGGGATTCCCGGGACATCTGTTGCGCTCGGTGTATCCCGATCCCGAAGGCCTGCCGATCCTCTCGGCGGGAACGTATCGCATCGATCAGAGCAGTCCGCTGGCGCAGCGGTGGGGCGGTTGGTATGTGACTGGGACCAGTGGCCAGCAGAAGCATCTGGGCAACCTCCTGGTGAGCGACCCGCAGCAGGCGGAGCGGACCGACAACACGGCTGGCCTGAATGTCACCGACCTCCGCAGCCGCTGCGACACGACGCCTTACCTGAGCGGTCATAGCGATGTGGTGGCCCTGATGGTCCTGGAGCACCAGACCGAGATGCACAACCGGATCACCCGCGCCAACTTCCTCACGCGTATGGCCCTGCACGAGGAAGCCGGGATCAACCAAGCCCTCGGCCGGCCCGCCAGCCACCGTTCGGATAGCATCATCAGCCGCATCAAGAACGCTGCGGAGCCCCTGGTGAAATACCTGCTCTTCAGCGGTGACGCTCGGCTCACCGAACCGGTGCGCGGCACGTCGTCTTTCGCCGAAGAGTTCGCGCAGAGAGGACCGCGTGATCGCCGCGGACGTTCGTTGCGCGCCCTGGACTTGCAGCGGCGTCTGTTCACCTATCCTTGCAGCTACCTGATTTATTCGGCGGCCTTCGACGGACTTCCGGACCCCGTCAAGGAGCAGGTGCTCCAGCGTCTGTGGGAGGTGCTGCGCGGCCAGGATACCGGTGCCGACTTCGCGCATCTGTCCGCCGCCGATCGGCAAGCGATCCTGGAGATTCTGGTGGCCACGAAACCGAACTTGCCCCCTTACTGGAAGCTGTCGCTGTCGTCGATCTTACCCTAGTTGATCGCCGGTTCCGGGGGTACAATCTCTGATGGACACGGGTACTCTGAGGGCCCGCCGCCGTACTTGGCTGGGGGTCTTCCCCCCTGTTGATCTTCCCACCGTTGCTTGCCCGGTAGCCTCGAAGGTCCCCCATGATTGCACCACTTGTGGCTCGTGCCTTCCGCGTGTCTGCCCTCCTTGGAAGCCTCGTTCTCGCCACACTGGTGCGTGACGGTGCCCAGGCCCCAACGGCACGCGGCGCCGAAACGCCGGCGCCACCCGCGATCGACTTCAGTCGACAGATTCTGCCGATTCTATCTGAGACCTGCTTCGCCTGCCATGGTCCGGATGCGACGCAACGCAAGGCCAAGCTGCGTCTGGATACCAAGGAAGGGGCCCTGGCCGAGCTACGCAGCGGCGGCCACGCCATCGTCCCGGGCAAGGCCTCCGAGAGTTCTTTGATCGAGCGGATCACGAGCGAGGATCCTTCCGAGCGCATGCCCCCGCCCAAGAGCCGCAAGCAGCTGACGCCGCAGCAGGTCGCCTGGCTCCGCCAATGGATCGACCAGGGGGCCCCCTGGTCGATCCACTGGGCCTGGGTTCCACCTCGACGTCCTCCCCTTCCTCGAGTGGCCGACACCGCCTGGGCCCGTAGTCCGATTGACGCCTTCATCCTGGCTCGGCTGGAAGCGGAGCACTGGCACCCTTCACCGGAGGCCAGCCGGACGACGCTCCTGCGCCGCGTGACGCTGGATCTGACTGGTCTGCCACCGACGCCCGCGGAGGTCGATGCCTTCCTCGCCGACCAGTCGCCGGAGGCGTATGCCCGAGTCGTGGACCGCTTGCTGGAGTCGCCGCGCTACGGTGAGCACATGGCCCGGTTCTGGCTGGACGCCAGCCGCTACGGCGATACCCATGGGCTACACCTGGATAACTATCGCGAAATGTGGCCGTATCGCGACTGGGTCATCCGGGTCTTCAACGCCAACCTGCCCTATGACCGCTTCCTCGTCGAGCAGCTGGCTGGCGACCTGCTGCCGGGACCGACGCTCGATCAGCTGGTAGCCAGTGGCTTCAACCGGTGCCATGTGACCACCAATGAGGGCGGCTCGATCGAAGAGGAGTACTATGTCCGCAATGTCGTCGACCGGGTGGACACCACCGGGACAGTGTTGCTCGGCTTGACGATCGGTTGTGCTCGGTGTCACGACCACAAGTACGATCCGATCGCGATGAAGGACTACTACCAACTATTCGCGTTCTTCAACAGCCTCGACGACAAGTCGATGGATGGCAATGCCCGGGCGTATCCGCCGACCGCGCAGTTGCCGACCACCGAGCAGGCCACGACGCTGGAACGGGTGCAAGAACGGCTTCGAGCGGTTCAGGGGACGCTGGCCGCTGCCCGGGTGCGTGCCTGCCCAAGCCCCTCCACAAGCTCCGCAGCTTCCCACAATGCGCCTGGCTGGCGGCACCCCCCGGCTAGGGAAGAAGCCTGTGCCTGGACGCGCGCAACGGTTGTTCCGCTCTTGCGGCGCCTCAGCGAAGTCGAGAAGGAACGGACTCGGCTCGACTTGCAGATCCCCACCACGCTCGTTTCCAAGGAACGCCCTGAACCGAGGCCGGCCTACATCCTCAAACGCGGCGAGTACGATCAAAAGGGGCAACTAGTGGGGCGCGACACGCCCGCGTTTCTTCCGCCGCTGCCGACCCAGGCCCCTCGCAACCGCCTGGGCTTTGCTCAATGGCTCGTGGACCCCCAGCATCCGCTCACCGCGCGCGTGGCGATCAATCGACTCTGGCAGCAATGCTTCGGCACCGGCCTCGTCAGGACCGCCGAGGATTTCGGAACCCAGGGGGAGCCACCAAGCCATCCGGAACTGCTGGACTGGCTGGCGGTGCAGTTCGTGGAGGACGGTTGGGATATCAAGAAGATGATGAAGCGGATCGTGCTATCGGCCAGTTACCGCCAGCAGTCGCGGCTAACGCCGGATCGGCTGGCCCGCGATCCGGGCAATCGGCTACTGGCGCGTGGTCCACGGTTCCGGCTCGATGCCGAGATGCTGCGGGACCAGGCGCTGGCTGTCAGCGGCTTGCTGGTGGAGAGGACAGGCGGACCCAGCGTCAAGCCGCCCCAGCCGTCCGGCCTATGGGAGGCGGTCGGCTACACAGGTAGCAATACGGTGAAGTTTGTCGCCGATACCGGGTGCGCCAAAGTGCATCGCCGCAGCCTGTACACCTTCTGGAAGCGCACCGCGCCGCCCCCCCAGATGAATGCATTCGATGCTCCCTCCCGCGAGGCCTGTACCGTCCGGCGCGAGCGCACCAATACACCGCTGCAAGCCCTGCTGTTGCTGAACGAAACGCAATATGTCGAGGCCGCCCGCGCCTTGGCCGAGCGGACTCTGCGCGAAGGCGGCGTCCGACCCGAAACCCGCCTGACCTACCTCTTCCGGCTGGTCACAGCACGCTGTCCAGACAAGCGGGAACTAGCGGAGCTGCGCACGACCTACGACGATCTCCTGGCGACTTACACGCAGGACCGGACGGCCGCCCAGCAGCTGATCGCGGTTGGCGAGTCGAAACCCGATGTGACCTGCGATCCCCGGGAGCTGGCCACCTGGACCATGCTCGCCAACCTGGTTTTGAACCTCGATGAGGTCCTGACTAAAGGTTAGATTTGCGGAGCCAAGGCGATGGACCCGATTCAGCAGTACGGGCAGACCCTGATCCGTCGGCATTTCTTCGGCCGGTGTGCCCTGGGCCTGGGGGCGGCGGCCCTGGCGTCACTCCTTCCCGGCCGTGTCCCGGCCGCAACGACCCCCTCGCCGAATGGGGGCCTGTCCGGCTTGCCGCACTTCGCCCCCAAGGCCAAGCGGGCCATCTACCTGTTCATGAACGGCGGCCCCGCGCAGATGGACCTGTGGGACTACAAGCCGGAGATGGCCAACTGGTTCGACAAGGACCTGCCCGATTCGGTGCGCCAGGGCCAGCGTCTGACGACCATGACCAGTGGTCAAGCACGCTTCCCAATTGCGCCCTCCAAGTACAAGTTCACGCAGCATGGCCGATCGGGAACGTGGGTCAGCGAGCTGCTGCCATGGACGGCGCGCATGGTGGATGACCTGGCCGTGATCAAGACCGTCCACACGGAGGCGATCAACCATGATCCGGCGGTCACCTATATCTGCACCGGTAACCAACTCCCCGGCCGGGCCAGCCTGGGCGCCTGGCTCAGTTATGGCCTGGGCACCATGAATCAAAACTTGCCGGCGTTCGTGGTCATGACCGCTTCTTGGAGCGGCCGCAAGGAAGCGCAAGCGCTGTACAACCGCTTGTGGGGGTCGGGCTTCCTGCCCAGCAAACATCAAGGCGTGGCGCTGCGGTCCACGGGGGATCCCGTCCTGTTCCTCTCCAATCCGCCCGGTGTCACGGCCCCGACCCGCCGCCGCATGCTCGATGCCCTGGCCCGCCTCAATCAGAGGCAACTTGACGAGGTCGGTGATCCCGAGACGCAGGCCCGCATTGCCCAGTATGAGATGGCCTATCGCATGCAGTCTTCGGTGCCCGAGCTGACCAACCTGGCAGGCGAGCCGAAGCCAATCCTGGAAATGTACGGCCCCGACGTGCACAAGCCAGGTACCTTCACGGCCAGTTGCCTGCTGGCCCGCCGCCTGATCGAGCGTGGGGTACGCTTTGTGCAGATCT
>JBGQLF010000076.1:0-14147 GCA_041499985.1 Gemmataceae bacterium | reverse complement strand
GCCCCGAAACAGCCTCGACGCCCTACGGAGATCAGCGATGCCTCGTGCAACTAACGGCGACACTAGCCGTAAGCGACGGACAGCGTCCCCGGCGAAACAAGCCTGGTACGCCCGCCAAAGGGCGATCCGATTCGCTCGTTTTCTCGGGTTCGGCGGAAGTATCCCGCCCCCCGCCCAGGCGTCGCCCGTTCCTTCGCCCGTTCGCAATGAGGTGCCCCATGTTTGACGCAGCCTGCAAACACCGCGTCCACGAGCTGGCCCATGCCGGCACGTTGAAGTTGCTCGACGCCATCGCCCCAGGGCTGGCCAACGAGGAATTCCAGACCGCTTATGTCGAAATCCACCGGGTCATGGCCAGCCTCCTCTTGACGTACATCGCCCTGGAATCCCGCTCAATCCGTGCCAAGGAGCCGAGCGCCAACTGACGCCGCCGCGGCACGGCCAAAAGGTCATCTACCAACGGAAACCGACGCTATGGCAGACATGCACACCTCTGCTTCCGTTCTGATCAACGCCGTGCTGGTCCTGCTGGCCTGCGCCCTCTTGCTGGGTTTCGCCGCCCTCATGTGGGCTGCCCTGCGGGACGACGTGCTCGCCGCCGGGTTGCTGCTCATGAACGGCGCGATCATGGTTCCGGCTACCGGCTTGACGCAGGCCGCGTTTTCCGACCTGGCCGGCGCCCGCCTGGTCATTTGGCTGGCCGGGATCGCCGCGGCCGCCCTGTTGGTGTGGGCTGCCTGCCGTGCCTACCGCCATGCGTCCCACTGCGTTGAGGGCCAGTCGTGCCCTTTCCCCGAACCACGTTACCCGAAAGGAGACAGTCCATGTCCATGACCTTCCGTGAGACACGCCACGACCCGACTTCACCCCCGCCCGATGCCGGGCACGCTCCGGCCACGCCCGCCCAAGAGATTGCCATCCTCGACAGCGGTGCCAGCCCTACGCCGGTCCCCTTCGCGCAGGCCCTGGCCGCCCGGCTGCTGATCGAGGCTCGCCTCGACCGTATCATTCACGATCTCGACCAGCCGAGGAAAACCTTCGACCCGGCCAGCCTCCGCGAGCTGGCCGACAACGCAGACCGGCACGGACTGCTTCACCCCATTCACTTGCGGCAGCTCGCCGACGGCCGGCTGATGATCATCACCGGCGCCCGCCGGTACGAGGCGTTCAAACTCTTGGGCCGCGCCACCATCCCGGCGTTCGTTCATGACGAGGCGCTCGCCCCGCGCCAGCTCCGTATGATCCAGATCTCAGAAAATCTCCTTGCCGAGGGGGTAAATCCGATCGAGCAGGCTATTGCCTTTCAGGAGTGCCTGCAAGACGGCGGCACCGCCACCCAACTGGCGAAGGAATTTGGCGTCGCCGTCTCGACCGTTACCCGCGCTTTGGATTTGCTCCGCCAGATTCCCCCCGACGTGCAGGAGAAAATCCGCCAGAAAAAGCTGCCGAGCGCGATCGTGCGCGTCCTCAAAAACCTGCCCGATAATGAGACCAAATCGCGTTTTGCCACCCTGCTGAGCGATGGCAGGGTCAAAACGCTGGCCGAACTCCAGGCGGCGATCAAGGCCACGAAATCCGGCAACGGCCATGCCGCCGGGCCGGGGAATTTTACGTGCAGGGAGGAAGGCGTCACCATCGCCGTGACCCTGCCCGGCCAGGACCTGGCCGCCGCCGAAACCGCCCTGCGCACGCTGCTCAAGGACCTGCGCGAGCAGGGCGGCAAGGGCCTCGGGCACTTCAAGGATTTCCTCGCCAAGAAAGCAAACCTGGCCGCGAAGGCCAGCGCGATGCAGGCGGCTCAGGATGCCTTGACCGACCATGCCGCCCGCGCGGCATCAACCCCAACCCCTGTTTAGGAGTAACGGATGTATTTTTTGTCGCGTTCGATCCTGACCCTGGCCGTGATGGTGTACGGCTACTGCGGTGTCCTGCTGGCCGTGCTGGCGTTCGAGGCCAACCCTTATTTCGGCTGGGGGCTGCTGGCCCTCGCCGTGGTCATCTTCCGGCGCATGCGGCGGCGGGGCATCGCGCTGACCGCGCACGGAACCGCGTTTTGGAGCGGGGAAGATCAGTTGCGTCAAGCGCGCATGCTTGACGCCAACCGTGGCCTGTTCCTCGGCCGGCTGGCCGGCACCGCGAAAGTCAGCTTTATGACTGGCCTGCGTGCCCTGTTTAACAACAAACTCAGCGCCAAAGTCGCTTGTGAGAGGTTCTTCGCGGCGTTGAAGCGCCGCAACCCCGCGCCGCTGGTCCGGATGCCGCAGGCGATCAACACGGTTTGCATTGCCCCCGTCGGCACCGGGAAAAGCACGGGGATGGTCATTCCGTTTCTGCTGACCTGCGAAGAGTCATGCGTCGTGGTGGATTTCAAGGGCGAGCTTGCCCTGGCTACGGCCCAGGCAAGGCGGCGCATGGGGCATGACATCCAGATCCTCGATCCCTATAAGGTGGTGACCCAATCGAAGAAACTGCGCTTACCAACCGCGACGTTCAATCCGCTCGACCTCATCGAGGCGGATGCCGCCTACGCTATCGATCATTGCAACGATATCGCGGCGGCCCTGATCGTACGAACCGGCGAAGAAAAAGAGACGCATTTTCTTGATGGCGCTGAGACGCACATCAGCGTCATTGCGGCGGTCACGGTGCAGTACGGCAAGCCCAACGCCCGCTCGTTGCAAAGCGTGGCCGACATTCTGGCTGACCCATCGAAGCTGGAGATGGCGATCAAGCTCGGCCAGGCATCGCCGGCCTGGGGCGGCCTCCTGGCCAGGAACGCCGCACAACTGCAACACTTCGTTGAGAAGGAAAAGGCCAGCGTGCTCACGACCTGCGGCCGCTTTCTCCGCTTCTTATCGACGCCGGCGATGGCCGAGAGCACGAAGTCAAGCAGCTTCTCCCCGGCCAAATTGAAACGGGGCAAGATGACGGCGTATGTCGTGCTGCCGCCCGAGCACATGAAAGCCCAGGCGGGATGGCTGCGGCTCATCATCGGCTCGCTGATCCGGGCGGTGGTGCAGCAGGGGCTGGGGGAACAGCGCAAGGTGCATTTCATTCTCGACGAAGCGGCGAGCCTCGGTGTGATGGACGCTATCGAGGATTTAGTGGATACATATCGTGTCTATTGCTGCCGTGCCCAATTCTACTACCAAAGCGCCGGGCAATTGGCCAAGTGCTGGCCGAAGGATCAGGGGCAAATTATCCTGTCGAATACCTCAAAAATCTTTTTTAGCGTGCAGGATATCCAGACAGCGACTCTGATCAGTTCGATGCTCGGCAAGGAGACCATCATTGTCGAGTCGGGCGGCTCGGGCCGCAGCGGCGGCCGCAACAGCGGTTCGTCGTCCGGCTCCTCGGGCTTCAGCTCCAACAGCGGCGAAAACCACGGCTGGTCGAGCAACGAGGGTTGGCAGCAAGCGCCGCGCGAGTTACTCAAGCCTGAAGAAATCCTGACGTTGCCGCCACGTTATGCCATTACGCTTCCCGGCGGCGGCATGCCTCCGGTGCTGACGTATATGCTCCGCTACTTCGAGGAGCCGTGGCTCGGCAAGCGCACGGGCGGCCTGATCTCCCGGTTCACGGCCGCCGGCCGCACGTTGCTCGGCTCGCTGATCGTTTTGGCGATTGGCATCTTCCTGGCGGCCATCCTGACGCAGGCGCTGGCGGCGCAGGTGAACCTGCCGCAGGACCAGCCGGCAAACATCCCAGGCAATTACGGATGGTAACGGCGACCCGATCCTGCCCGTCCTCCGGCATGCCGGAGGACGGGCGGCACACAGAAAGGAAAGGCGAATCATGGGTCAGGAACAAGAGCTGGCCGACCGGCTGTTCGGCCAGGGTCAGCAGCAGAAGTCGATGGGGGCGCTGGAAGCGCTCAAGGAGACGTTTCAATCCGTCCTTGACTCCCAGTTCGTGAAGGATGTCGGCAACGAGTTTGACCACCAGATCGGCGCCGGTGCCCATGAATTGGCAGCGGCGCTGTTCAACGGCTCGGCTTTCGTGATGTACCCGAGGGGCACCAAGGAGGACCCCGGCGTTCACGGCCCGGAGGCCCAGGGCCAGGACGTGCAGGAGGTTCAGCAACCCCCGCCGCAGATCGAACGCGGCGGCATCGAACTCTAACCGAGGTGACGACATGACGCAGATTATTGTGATCGCAATCGTGCTGACGGTGGTGGTGACCATGTGGAAAGCGGTCATCGGCGCAATTTTGATCGATAAAGACCCGAAAAAGTGGGAACGCTGGCAGGAGAAGGAGAACGAGCGCCGCAAGCGCCACCACGACGCCCTCGCCAAAACGGCAACAACGGCCATGGCCGGGGTGAAGGTGCTGACGGACTGGTGGCGAAAGAAGGAATGAGGATCGGCACCGTCAAGGGGTCGGCCTGCGATGGCAGGCTGACCCCCAGCGGGCGGCGGAGAACTGCAACAAGGGGAGCGCCATGCTCGATCTTCTCAATGGCTTTGACAATATCCTGCCCCACCTGAAAACCCTCGCGCTGCTGGTCGCCCTGGTGCTGGGGGTGATCGCCGCCGCGGCCGCCGTCTACATCGTTCAGGCACTCTGTGCGCCCACTCTGCGACTCGTCCAGTGGCTATTCGCTTATGAGCCGTCGGCTGACCGGCAGAATGACGTGGTGGCGGGGATCAGCTTTGGCGGCCGCATCCTGGCTTGGAGCGGCTTGATTGCGGTGGTGGTGTATTTTCTGGCTCGTGGCAGGGGGTAATCATGGAACTCGACAAACACGAACCCGCGCCGGTATTCGGCGAGGAAAGGGAATCGCGCGGTCTGGGCAACGTGGTGGTTGCGGTCGGTACGGTGTTGTGCGGCCTCGCCGTAGGAGTGACGGCCATTCATTACTTCCGCGCCCATCCGGTGCCGGCGCCGGTGGTGGTGCAGGCCGCGCCATCGCTGCCGGTAAAGCCGCAGATAGTGGAACGATTTGTCGAAAAGCGGGTCGAGGTGCCGGTGCCGGTGCCGGCCGCGCCCGCACCCAGAATCGAGAGCGGCTCCTGGTGGGACGGCGTGTGGCGGATGCCCAAGTACGCCTTGCCGATGTTCCATCTCAAAGTATCCGGAGCAACGCTGTCGGGGAAATACGCTCCCAGCTGGTCTGCGGTCAACGCCTTCGCCGGCGGCAAAGTGCTGGGTGACGGCAGCGTGGTGCAGTTTGCGGTAGCGGATCAATGGAACCGGGTGCATTTCCGGATGTGGCTGCTGCACAACGGGGATGCCAGGCTGGAAGCCTGGATATCGCCCGAAGACTGGCTGGAGATGTTGGCTCGCGCCAATGCTCGGGCGCGCACGGTGCAGGATGCCTTTTGGGCGCGGCTGGCCTTGGAGGACATGGTGAAGCGTCTCGGACAGCCAGTTTATGTCGGCACCTTCCGCAAGATTCCATCGCCGGGATGAGCAGCAGCGTATCGCCCGCGAGCGCCGCGACCTGCGGCAACAGGTGGATTTCGGGGTGTTCGAACGGATTGACTGAAGCATGCGAAACCAGTGACAGCACGCGGGGCGCGCCCGCCCCGCCTGTGTTCTCGAAGGTGAGGCCATCCCATGACCGCCAACGGACGCTGGAAATCCGACAGCTGGCTTGACGAGCGCCTGGAGCGGTTGGAGGCGCTGTATCAGCGCTTCGGCAAGGACGGCCTGACCGAATTCGCCGACGCCCATCTGCTGCTGTGGTCGAAGCAGATCGAAATGCGCGACGAATTCCAGGGGAGGAAGCTGGAGCCGGCGGAACTGGCCTACCGGCAACGGCTGGAGCTGGAAATCAAGGACCTGGCCGGCTACCTGGCCGACCGGCAGAAGGAACGCCAGCCGGTGGAACGGCAGCAAACCAAAAATAAGGGCATGCAACGGCACCAGCCTCAGCAGGCACTAAGCAAGGAGGCCTCGGCTCCCGGTGCCGACCTGACCGATACCTTTCAGAACATCCTGGACATGAAGCCACCGCCGTCCCCGTCCCTCGACTTTGGGCAGGTGATGTCCGGGCAAGGCAATGCCGGCCAGGCGACCGAAGGCAAGCCCAAGGAGCGGGACCGCGGCATCGAGTTATGAACCGAGCAAGAACTGAGGTGCATTATGGCAGACCATTGGGAATACCGCATTGAGGCCTACCGCCGCATACCGGGCGAATTCGGCTGGTCGCCGGCCAAGGACGGCACGGCCGAACTCTGGCTGCTGCTGGGCGAACAAGGCGACGATCACCGCTGCTTTGGCGGATTCTCCAGCCGGGCCGATGCCGACCGGGCGCTGGACGATGTGAGGCATCGGGAGAAGGAGCCGCGGCACGCGGCGGACGACCAGGGCTATCACGCCCGGTACGGCCGTGACGGCACCGAGGACGAAATCAGGATCCATGCTCCTGACGGCAGACCGCTGGCCTATATCTGGTACTGGGAGGCGGAATACGATCAGCCCGGCGCCGGAGATAAGGAAGCCCACGCCGACGCCCAGCTGATCCTGGACGCCTTGAACGCCTACCAAGCCGGCCCCACCCCGAGCGAGGCTGCCCATGCGCGCCCCGGCACAAAGGATGCCTACCACGCCAGCCCCGCCCGCGACCCTTTTGATCATGAAGATGCCATCGACATCCGCGCCCCGGATGGACGCAGCATGGCCTTTCTCTGGCTGGCCGATCATCCGGATCAGGCCCACGCCGATGCCCAGCTCATTGTCGCTGCCTTGAATACGTACCAGCCTCAGCAGGCTCCCAGCAAGGAGGCTGCCGCTGCCAACGCCGACCTCAGCGACGCCTTCCTGAAAATCCTGGACAGGAAGCAGCCCGCCCTTGGGGAAGCCGGCCAGGCTGGCGAAAGCAAGTTTGCCGAACAGCTGCGGCAGGCGCAGCCGACCACACGCCACCTGATCCACTCCCTGCTGCTCGATACCTGGCCCAACCTGGGGACGTGCGCCGATTTCGGCATCCACAGCCAACAGCAGTACGAAGCGCTGTATTACCCCGTGCGCGCCCAGGAGCTGACGCCGGATGCCCTGGACGCCGCCCTGCGCGACGGCCCCCGGCTCACCGCCCTCACCCGGGCCGCACCCAGCAATCCCCACAAGGACGTGACCTTTTATACCGGCTGGGATCTCCTGTTGGGACGGCAACCGCCTGTGCACGACGTTACGGATGCAGGCCTGAGCGACGCTTTCCAGCAAATCCTGGACAGGAAGCCGCCGGCGGCAGGTGATGCCGGCCCGGCACCCGAGGCCACGTCAAAGGACCGGGATCGCGGCATCGAGCGATGACTCCCGCTGGCCATAGTCGCCCTCTGGTGCTGTTCATCATCGTGCTGAAGAAGTAGGAGCCATGCCATGAAGCTGCGATGCCCCGCATGCCGGGCGAGGCTGAAGGCGGAACGTCCGAGGCAGCCATGCCGTCGAGTGAAATGCCCCGCGTGCGCGGCGGAGTTTGGCCTCTGGCGTGACGGCTACGTGGGCTGGATGGAGCCGATACCCGAGGGCGAATGGATTTTAGAGCTGATGAAGCGGAGCCGTAATTGAGGTGGCGCATGTTGACGGTAGCGCAGGCGGCCGAGCGGGCTTGCGTGTCGAGCAGCCTGATCTATGAATGGTGCGCCGAGAAAAGATTGCCCCACCTACGGCTCGGGAAGAAGGGACGGCGCGGCCGAATTCTGATCGAAGAATCCGACCTCGCCGCTTTCCTCGAATCGTGCCGGATTGCTGCCGATGACGCCCCTACAGTCAAGCAGCCGGTTCCGAAGTCGGGGGCGTTTCAGAATCTGAATGCGGAGCGTTTGCAGGAGGCGTGGCGAAAGCGGGGAGTGCTGACGGAGGACTAACCTTCTTCATCGCCTCGTGGAGGTGGGTTCGCTGGCCAGCTAAATGGATGTAATGTTCGGACATTCTGGTTGTGGAATGCCCCATGAGTTCCGCCAGCGTCTTGATGTCCACCCCGTTCAAAATCGCTCTTGTCCCAAAAGCATGCCGCAGTCCATAGAGCTTCGCATCGGCGGCGATACCTGCTCTTTCCCTGATTCGCTGCATCCGCAAGCTGAGGTTCGAGCGGTTCCAAGCGGTTTTCCGCTGGGTGTTGAACACTCGCGGTCCCGGCTCCTGGCGTTGGCGGATAGCTGTCAACAATTCTACCACTTCCTGTGTCAGAGGGATAACGCGGGGCTTCGGCGTCCGCTGCGTGCGGCTGGTCTTGTGGATGGTAAAGATGATCACAGCGGCGTCGAGGTCGATGTGCGACCATTCGAGCTTGGCTGCTTCGCCCGGCCTCGCTCCGGTCAACCGGAGGAAACGCAGCAGCTCGCGGAAGCGGTCGGCAGCAGACGGGCCTTTATGCCTGTTGCGGTCGGACGGACAAACCTTCCGGCCGCCAGGGTAACGATCTGTGGCTTTTTTGCGGGGGTTTTCCACCGCCAGCAGAAGCGCCTCGAATTCCTGGTCGGTCATTGGCCGACGGGGTGAACCGGGCCGGTGTGACACCCCTCGGAAGGGGTTAGCGGCAATCAGGCGCTGCCTGGCAGCCCAATTGAACGGCCGGTGGATGATGGCAACGGCATGGTTCTTGGTCCAGTCGGAAGCCCACTCAGGGTGGGCATCGAGCCAGCTGGTCAAATGAAATGGCAGGCAATCTTTGTCGTTTACGCGCCGGAAGCCGTGGGCTTCGGCAAAGAGCTGGAGATACAGCTTCCGCTCGTAGAGCGTGCGTTCGGACAGGTTGCCTTTGGCGTGGGTAAGGTAAAGGTCAATCACAGCAGCGACCGTCAGCTCGCCGCTCTCGGGGGCCGGGTTGAGGTCGCGCAGCGTCAGCAGCTCGCGGAGCTTGCGGCTGGCCTCGGCCTTCTTCTCCCTGCCCTTGGCGAGTTTGATCTTGGTGTGGTTGATGGTGGTCATCCACCAGCCAGTCTGCTGACGGTACCAGGCGTGCGGTTCGCGTGCCACGGAAATGCCCTCGGGTTCCCTGAAATCTTGGAAACACGAAGTGCGTGAGGTGGTTTTCCGTGCTCGTGTGGCCCCTCCCCGTTGCATCGGGCGAGGGGCTTTTTTCTTTCCTAGAGTGGGCGCTACTGGATTTGAACCAGTGACTTCGACCGTGTGAGGATCGCACTCTAGCCGCTGAGTTAAGCGCCCGCTGGCGAAGAGAGCATAATTCAGAGCACCCGTCGCCGTAAGTTCTTATCTTATCAGGGCTTGCGCTCAACAGCGACCACCGTGTGAGGATGGCACTCTAGCCGCTGAGTTAGCCGCCCGTGTCCTCGCTTGTTTCCACAAGGGAACTGGACCCGTGATTCGAGGGGGCCCGGTTCCCTTGTGGGAAACCGTTTCTTAGGCCTTCGGAGGCGTGATCGCTCCGGCATTATCCTCGAACTTCGGCGCCGTGGTCGTCACCCGCTGCGGCGGTCGCGGCGCTTCGAGCGGGGCCGCGTCTTGACGCGTTAGCGTCCCGTCCACGTCGTCTTCGATTCCCTTGATCCCCTTCTTGAATTCCACAATCCCCTTGCCCAGGTACCGGCCGACTTCCGGCAACCGCCGACCAAAGAGCAAAACGCCAATCACCAGAAGGATCAGGATCTCCTGGGTGCCGAGATTAAAAAAGCCAAACAGTGGAGTCATGTTCATCCCCTCGTTCAAGAACCAAGCCCCGCGGCAGCCGTTTCAGAGGGGCACCGATGCAAGGCCCAGAATCGTCCTCTGAAGGCGAATACCGCAAGTATAACAACCTCAAGACAGTCGTGACAAGTGAATTGTGATGCTCTGACCGACACGGCTCCGTTCCGCATGCCGCCGTCCAGGCTTCCAAACCGCCGCGCGCCTTACGAAACCGGGCCGCGGAGGTCGTCCTCCAAGCCATTGACCCCCTTCTTGAATTCCACCATCGATTTACCCAGGGAACGAGCCAATTCCGAGAGCCGATTGCCGAAGAGCAGCAGACCGATCGCCATAACAACTAGAACCTCGGACCAACCGAGTCCAAACATGACAGATGCTCCTGCAAGGAGGCATTAGGGTGGGAACGTGTTGGAGGTGCCGGATCAACGGCGGCCTGCGGGGTATCCAACTAGTGGATATCTCCAACTATAACAGATGCGCGCAAGCCGGCACAAGCGCGAAATACTGGAATTCCGGATTGACTGCTCACTTCGGGGGATGCTTGCGGGCTCAGCGGGGAAAGTCGTCTCCCGTCGCGAGGATGTGCGCGGTACGAACGCTACCAGACCTGGCCAGGGGGCAGCTCCACCTCATGATCCGGTCGGCGCAACTACACTTTTCGTCCCACGATCAGGCTGACCTCGGCCTGCGTCGGTACGCTGTGAGTCAGCTGGAACCCGGCAGCTGCGTAGAGTTTACGGTACTCATCCTCCGTCCGCTCCTCGCCGCCCGGGATGACCAGCATCGCCAGGTCCAGCAGCTTGCCGAAGGACGGTTCGTTCCCGAGCGGAAGGATGCTTTCCACGACGAGCAGCTTCCCACCGCTGCCCATCGCCCGGTGGATGTTGCGGGGAATCCTCGTGGCCTTCTCAGGGTCCCAATCGTGGATGATGTGCCGGAGCAAGTAAGCATCGGCGCCACCCGGTACGGTCTCGAAGAAGTTGCCGCCGACTACCTGGCACCGGCCCGCCAACCCAGATGCCGAGAGGTTGGCTCTGGCTCGCTCGGCCACGCCGGGAAGATCGAACAGGATGCCCCGCAGGTCGGCGTACTTGTGCATGATCGCGGTGAGGACGCTGCCATTGCCCCCGCCGATGTCGGCCAGTACTCCGATGCCGGAAAAGTCGTAGGCATCCAGCAGTGCCGCCGTTTCCCGGCCATGCACGCCTACCATCGTCGCGTCAAAAAGCTTGGCCTGTTCCGGATGCTGGCTCAGGAAGTCGAACACGGGCAACCCGTAGACCTTTTCGAAAGCCACCTTGGAAGTCTGCACGCTGTAGAGCAGCTCGCCCCAGGCTGGGTAAAATAACTCGCCGGCTGTGATGGCCATGGCCCGTTGCGACGCCGGCAGCCCACTCCGCAGACACTCCGCCAATGGGGTCAAGGAGAAGCGCCCCTGGTCGTCCTCGGCAAAGACGCCCACGCTCGCCAAGGCACGGAGCAGGCGGTAGAGCGATCTCGGATGGGACTGTGTCGTGGAAGCCAGGTCCTCGGCAGTTCGGGGGCCATCCTTCACCAAGTCCGCTAAGCCCAGCTTGGCGGCAACGTACAGAGCCTGGGCAATCCAGTAGCCGGTGAGCATCCGGCTGATCTGCTGCTGCGGTGAAGAGTCGTCCATGCGTGGTCCTTTCCCTGGTGAGGCGCCGGGGTAAACGCTTCGGGCTCGCTTGTGGCATTGTAGCGGTGCGGGACCGTGTGCCTCTTCCCCACCCTTGAGAAAACCGTCGCCAAGATCGAAGGCAAGGTCTTCGGCGCGGACGGGAAAGTGCGGAAGACAACCCGTGGAAACCGGAAGCTTCTGGTTCGATGAGATGGCCGCTCTGGAGAAGTGCTTGGCCAAGCGGTCCGCGGCGGAGAGCATGGAATTGAGGTAATCGCCCGGGAGGAACCAGCCGTGCCACGCAACAGCCGGGATGGCATTTCCCGGCCCAGCTCACGTTCGTCGCTCAGCGGGGTGGTGCCTTCCGCTCGCCTGGCGCGCTGGTGTTAGCGTCAACCGGGCCACTTCGCGCCAATCTTTCGGCTTCGCCTTCGTTGGTGATTCCCTCGAGAACGAGCGTGTGATAGCCGGGTTGGGCACGTTCCATCGCATCCCACTCATCTTGCGCACAGACGGCACACATTCCGCTCGTTTTTCCGTGGATCGTCATCCGGTAGACAACCCACGACCTGGACCTCTCGGTCTTGTTCATCAGGCTCCCTCGCAACCGCAAGAAATTGTCTGGTAGCGGTTCGACTCGTGACGCACCCGTCTTCCTTTACTCCAATCGACTACTCCGATGTGATTCCTCCATGCAGACCGGACCATTATCTCAAAACCGGGAGCGAGAGCAAGGAACCTTCCCTCACCGTGAAGGCGATCCTTCCCGTCGGACATTCGGTCTGGGTGCTTTGTAACGCCTGGTCGAGTAGCCAGCAACTGGAGGAAATTCAGTTCATGACGGGGATGGCATCAAGATGCCCAGCGCCAAACGCAGCGGAAAAACCGTCGGAGCGACCCGGAGCGAACATCCTGTCTTTGGCGCACGATCGATGAGTCAATCTGGGCGGGAGAAATAAGTGTCGCTTGACAATCGATGTCTCCTCATGACCGGCAGAAGCCTTGGAACGCTCCTGGCTCGACGCAATACAATACAAGGACCGCCGCCCGGCGAGCTGTCTCCGTCACACCTCGGTCGGCGACCTCCGCGTGCACCGCCCACGCTCGGCAAAGTCGCTGGGGAGCATCGGACCTGCCTGCCGGGGTTGACTGCGGGAAGGCTTCGATTCCGAAGGCCATGGAAAGAGTTGGGCCGGGGAGGCGTATGGCAAGCGGCCCGGTGCGGTCATCGAGAGGAGATCAGGTCATGGGGATGGACGTTTATGGGCGGAGCCCGACCTCCCCGGCTGGGGAGTACTTCCAGGCCAACGTCTGGGCGTGGGGTCCGATCCATGCACTTCTCGTGGAACTCTGCTCCGACCTCCTCGACTCGGAAATGCTCCGCCGCCTGACGTTCAACGACGGTGCGGGGCCTGAGGATCAGCAGACGTGCACGGCCATGGCGAACCGTTTCGAGCGCTGGCTGGAGCATCACGCCCAGGGCTACCGCCTGGAGTCCGACCTCCGCGTGACCCCGGAGGGTCGGTTCGTCAGCGAACAGGAGCTTGCCGAGAACCCAGACCTGGAGACCTTCTCGCCCTACGCCGTCCAGGACGAGCACTTGAAAGAGTGGAGCGAGTTCCTTCGTTGCTGCGGGGGCTTCGAGGTCTGGTAGTCCAGCCTGATCCGCGTCGCCGCGGTTCGATCCAAGCGCTTGAGACGGAAGTGTATGGGAATCGAACCCACTGAGGACTTTCTTCAAGCCCCCCACTGGTTTTGAAGACCAGGGCCCTCACCAGAGGTGCAAACACTTCCAGGGCCACGCGCCCACCGACGAAGGTAGAAGGTGCGCAACCACGTGTCAAGCACGGAGGCGGATTTGCACGACCCGGCTACCACATGCTGGTTTACGTACAGGGCTGATGCTGTCCGGTCCCGGGAAAGCCGGCTCTTCCGTTTTCCGGTGCGGAGTCCCCAAAGTAGAACGGAATTCATTCCGTTCGCAACGCGCCCGAACGGAATGAATTCCGTTCTACGCATCCAAAAACGGAAGAGCGGGAAAGCCGCGCGGCGGAGGCTGCCTTCCTGGTCCAGGACCATGTTGATATACCGAGCACTGGGAACTCCTCGCAGGGTAGAGCAAGGGCGGGCGTTCCCCCGGGAAGCTATTGGCACGCGCTAATTAACGAAGCGCGCAAGTTAACACTTGTTAACAAAAGTTAGCGCCGCCAGAAGCAGAACAGGATGAGCTGGCTGAACGCGCAAGAAAATCAACTCAAAGGGCGAAATCCTAAGTTGTGATGTCGCATCAATTTCTGCCCGGAGCCGAAAAACTCGGCTGGCGGAGGAAGGAATCTCTTTGATCCATGGCACCCGGTGTGCTCACAATGAAGGTGTGCGCTTCCCCGGGCCTTCCGGTCCGTCCGATCTCGCAGAGGGAAAGCACACTACGGTGGGGGCAGCAGAGGATCGCCTAACACTTCATTCCAAATACCAGGAAGAGAGTGCCACCGGACTACCGCTGGATGCTCCGGCTTTGGATTGGACAGTCTTTACCGAGCGGGAGTGGGTGCCCACTTTTTATCGGTCACAAGGATGCTACGCCCTCATGTTCTTTCTGGTAGGAGAAGCTGTATGAATCAACGTCGGCAGTGCAGGGGAAAGTCCACATCACAACTGGGACGGAAACGCGACTACCGTCCTTGCCTGGAAAACCTGGAAACTCGCATTGTTCCCGCTTCCGCAACAGTCGATCCAATCCTGGAGTGGAACGCGGTCGCGATTCAGGTGGACCAGACATCCTACAGCGGCTTCGGCGCCAATGACCAAGCCGGGCCCACCAGGTCCAGCCGCGCCCTGGCGATCGAGAGCGCGGCGATGTTCGACGCCTGGAACTCCATCAACAAACGGTATACTCCCTACCTCACCATGGCCCCG
>JBGQLF010000075.1:0-14154 GCA_041499985.1 Gemmataceae bacterium | reverse complement strand
TGTAGGCATTGGCACCGCGATCGATGGCCGCGTGCGCAGCGGCTTTGATCGGCTCGGGAACATCGAAGTCGGGCTGGCCGATGCTTAGGTTAACCGGATCCTGCAAGCTGCGCGCAAGCTCGAAGACCTTGCGAATGCCGGAGGATTCGATGGAATGCATGCGATCGGCGATCCAGTGGTCATGCATAGCAGAGCATCGTCAGTGTTTAGCCCTGAGCACTCCGGCGAGCGCGCACCCCGCGCTCGCCGGAGTGCTCAGTGGCTCAACGGGATTGTAGTTGAAAGGGCGATCCCAGGTCCAGCCGAGCCTGGACAAGCTCAGCTCGAAGGCCATTCCAGCGCTTCCAGGCGATCTTCCGGAGAGAGCACCAGCCGATCGGCCAAATGATCCAGGCTGCCCTGAACTTCGCTCATCCGCTCGGGCCGTTTGTGCGCATTGTAGGAGAGACAGTGATGGATCAGGTCGCACAGCCCCGGCGGCGCTTCGGCATTGCACTCTTGCACCGGTTTGAGTCGTTGGTCCCAGGTCTTGCCATCGATTGGGAGACCCTCGCCATTGGCCACGGTGCTCGGCGGCAGGCGCCAGGTGACAAGCCGATACATGGTGGCACCAAAGTTGTAAATGTCAGTCCGCTCATTGACGACCTTTTTCTTGGCTTGCTCAGGGGCCATATATTCCGGCGTGCCCTGAACGCGCTCCTTGTTTTCGCCCTTGGTCCAGGCCAGGCCATAATCGATGATTTTTACCTCGCCGGCCCGACTGAGGAGGATATTGTTGGGTTTGAGGTCTGCATGGAAGATGCCGCGGCGGTGCATGTGGACCAACCCCGAGGCGACGTGCACAAAAATCTGGACCAGCTTGGGGATGGGGATGCGCGGAAACGTGTCCAAAGTTCGGCCGTTGACATACTCGATCAGCAAATGCACCTTGCGCACGCGAAACAGCCAGTCACGCAGCGCTTCTAGAGCGTATATTTGAATCAGGTTGGGATGGTCAAGTTTCTGGGCGACCTCAAACTCGTGTTGAGCTTGGTCGAGAAACTTGAGATCCTGCGCGGCGCCGATCGGAACCACCTTCAAGGCGTACTGCTTCGAGTCGGCAGCACGGCGAATGTGCAAGATGGTGCTGTGCGCTCCGGTGCCCAGCGTGCCCAGGACCTGGAATTTGCCGATCGCCTTGATCTGCATGCGGCCGTGCTCCCGATCAGAATCCGAAAATGGATCTAGAGCATGATAATGTAGATAGTGGGGCGATCGCAAGGGCCGGGCACACCGAGAACCCTCGGTCCGGAAGGCAAACGGAGCGGAAAGCCTGGGATGCTGCGAAACTTTTCCTCATCGACGGATCTGGAATCCCTGACTCATTCCTATGGCCGGGAGATCTTTGCCCGCCTGGAACGGACGGGACCGCTGCCTTTTAGTCCCGGTTGGTGGGACGAACGTCTCATGGATTGGACCATGAGCGCCGAAGCGCTCAAGGTGCAGCTCTTCCGCTTTATCGATGTCCTGCCGCTTCTGCACGCCGCGCCCGAAATCAACCGCCATTTGCGTGAGTATTTTGCCGAGGCGGCGCCCCATCTGCCGCCCTGGATGCGTTTCGGTCTGCGCTACCTGCCCAACGATGGGTTCACCGGCCGGCTCCTGGCACGCACGGCGTATCGCAACGCAGAGCGCCTGGCCCGACGATTCATTGCGGGCTCCAACGTGGCCGAGGCGCTCCAAACCATTGCACGACTACGGCAGCGCTCGCTCGCCTTCACGATCGATTTGTTGGGCGAAGCCATCATTACCGAGGCCGAAGCCGAACGCTACCAGACGGAATACCTCCACCTTCTCGATGGCCTCAGCCGTCCGGTCAATGCTTACAAACCGATTCCGCTGATCGACACCGGGCCCGAAGGTCCCTTGCCGCGTGTCAATGTCTCGGTGAAGCTCTCGGCGCTCTACAGCCAGTTTGATCCGATCGATCCCGAAGGCACCAGTCGCGCCGTGCGCGCCCGGCTACGGCCCATCCTCCGCGCGGCCCGCCGGAACCATGCCTTCGTCAACATCGACATGGAACAGTACGCGTACAAGGATCTGACCTTGCGGATCTTTCGCGAGGTGCTCGAAGAGGACGAATTCCGCGCTTGGCCCGACGTCGGCATTGCCATCCAGGCCTACCTGCGCGATTGCGCCAGCGATCTGGAAGAGTTGGCCTGCTGGGCCGAGCGGCGCGGCACGCCGGTTTGGGTGCGTCTGGTCAAGGGCGCCTACTGGGATTACGAAACGGTTGTCGCCGCGCAGCAAGCATGGCCGGTGCCGGTGTTCACGCACAAGTGGGAAACCGATGCCAACTACGAACAGCTGACCCAGTTCCTGATGGAGCACCACCGCTGGCTTCGTCCCGCCCTGGGAAGTCACAATGTGCGCAGCCTCGCCCATACCCTGGCGTTGGCCGAGATCCTGGAGCTGCCTCCTGGCAGCTACGAGATCCAGATGCTCTACGGCATGGCCGAGCCGATCAAAGCTGCTCTCGTCTCGCTCGGACAGCGGGTGCGTGTGTATACGCCCTATGGCCAGCTCCTGCCCGGGATGGCTTACCTGGTGCGGCGGTTACTGGAGAACACGGCCAATGAATCCTTCTTGCGGGCCAGCTTCGTCGAGCACGTGCCCGAGGAGCAACTGCTTATGAACCCGGTGCGGAACGCGGAACGCGGAATGATGAACGATGAACGAAACAACAATCATTCATCATTCATCATTCATCGTTCATCGTTTTCGAATGAGCCGCTGACCGACTTTAGCCGTGAGAACGCCCGCCAGGCAATGCAACGGGCTCTCGACGAAGTCCAGATCCAGCTCGGTCGGGTGTATCCGCCGGTGATCGCCAATCAGGTGCTGCCGACCGAAACCACGCTCGCCTCCGTCAATCCGTCGCACTGTCGCCAGGTGGTCGGACACTTCGGCCAGGCCACGGCGGCTCATGCGGAGCAGGCGTTGGCCGCGGCGCGTACCGCCTTCCCCGCCTGGCGGGATACGCCGCCCGAGCACCGTGCGGCCTACGTTTTCCGGGCGGCCGAGGTGCTGCGCCGCCGTCGCTTCGAGTTGATGGCGTGGGAAGTGTACGAGTGCGGCAAGCAATGGCGCGAGGCGGACGGCGATGTCGCCGAGACCATTGACTATTGCGCGTACTACGCCCACGAGATGTTGCGCCTGGCCAAGCCGCAGCACCGTGACGTGCCCGGTGAGGAAAATGCCTACTTCTACGAGCCGCGCGGCGTCACCGTGGTCCTCGCACCGTGGAATTTTCCGCTCGCCATTCTCTGCGGGATGACCACCGCAGCCCTGGTGACCGGCAACACCGTCGTCATGAAGCCGGCCGAGCAGTCGGCCGTCGTCGGGGCCAAGCTCATGGAGGTTTTCCAGGAAGTGGGTCTGCCTCCCGGTGTGGTCAACTACCTCCCCGGTGTCGGCGAAGAGATCGGCCCAACGTTGGTCAACCACCCCGATACCGCTGTCCTCGCCTTCACGGGGTCCAAGACGGTCGGCTTGCTGATTAATCGGGAAGCGACCGCACTGGCCCCTGGGCAGGACCACGTCAAACGGGTTATCGCCGAGATGGGCGGGAAAAACGCCATCATCGTCGACGAAGACGCCGACCTGGACGAAGCGGTCCACGGCGTCGTCAGCAGCGCGTTTGGCTACCAGGGGCAGAAGTGCTCAGCCTGTTCGCGCATTATCGTGCTCGACGCGCTCTACGACACCTTCCGGGCGCGCCTCGTAGAGGCTACTCGCAGCTTGAAGGTCGCTCCGGCCGAAGATCCGGGTTGCGCGGTCGGCCCGCTCATTGATGAGGAATCTCGCCAGCGCGTCCTGAGATACGTCGAACAGGGCAAACGCGAGGCGTCCCTGGCGTACGCAGGGCAAGTTGGCTCCCTGGCCGAGGAAGGATACTACGTGGGACCCCACATCTTCACGGATGTGGCACCGACTGCGACGATTGCCCAGGAAGAGATCTTCGGCCCGGTCTTGGCAGTACTGCGGGCGCGCGATCTAACTCAGGCCCTGGAGATCGCCAACGGCACCCCCTATGCGCTTACGGGGGGACTCTACTCGCGGAGTCCCGAGCACATTCACCGGGTCAAGCGTGAGTTCCGCGTCGGCAACCTGTACATCAATCGGAAGATCACCGGGGCGCTCGTCGAGCGTCAGCCGTTCGGCGGTTTCAAGCTGTCCGGCATCGGCTCCAAGGCGGGCGGGCCAGATTACTTGTTGCAGTTCGTCCTGCCGCGGACTATTACAGAGAATACCATGCGGCGCGGCTTTGCTCCGCTGGCCGACGTGGAAGGACACCCTGCTTCCTGATCAGGTATTTGCGATGCGTTGCCGCCTTTCATTCCTACTATCCTCTACCCTCTGTTCTTTGTTCCCTGCCCTCTGTTCAGGGCAAACGCCGACCGAACTGAAGGGCCACACCGCTCTGGTTTACAGCGTCGCCTTTAGTCCGGACGGCAAGACGCTTGCCACCGCCGGCTTCGACAACACGGTACGGCTCTGGGATCCGGCCACCGGCAAGGAACTGCACCTGCTGAACGGACACACAGCAGCGGTCTACAGCGTGGCCTTCAGTCCCGACGGCTTGCTGCTGGCTTCGAGCAGCCATGACCAGACGATCCGTTTATGGAACGCCACCGACGGCAAGCCGTTGCGCGAGCTCAAGGGTCATACGGGCATCGTGGACAACATCGCCTTTAGTCCCGATGGCAAGCTATTGGCATCGGGCAGTGCCGACAAGTCGGTGCGCTTGTGGGATCCCGCCACGGGCAAGGAAGTCAAGAACCTCGGTACCCATGGTAACTCGGTCTACAGCGTAGCCTTCAGCGCGGATGGCAAATGGCTGGCAAGTGCCGGCGCCGATGGGGTCATCAAGCTCTGGGATGTCGCCACTCAGAAAGAGGTCAAAGCGATCAAGGGGCATGACGGGTTGGCGATCACGGGGGTCCTCTTCAGTCCTGATAGCAGCAGTCTGTTCTCGATCGGTTTTGATCGCTACCTGCGCCAGTGGGATGTGGCCAGCGGTATGGAAAGCAAGAAGTTGGGGCCGACGCCAGATGATCTCTATGGCATCGCCTTTTCTCGGGATGGCAAGGCGCTGGTCACCAGCGGCTACGCCGGCACGGTCACCGTGTGGAATCTGTCTGAGGGGAAGCCGGCGCTGTCACGCAAGCTCAAGTTTGGCGCCTATTGTGTGACCTTTACACCCGATGGCACGGCGCTGCTCACCGGGCATGACAACCATATCTGCTATATCACGCCCTTGACGACGCTCATGCCCTGACCACGGCCACGGTTCACGCGATCCATTCACGTGTTCGCGTAGCGCTGCTGGGAGCTACGGCCCCTCCGGCGGGAGCCGCTCTGCGGGGTGCTGTCGTACAATTCCTGGTAGAGTGCCAGGGTCTCCCGTGCACAGGTCTCCCAACTGAACTTCTGCGCCTGGAGCACACCGCGTTCCTTGAGGGTGCGTTGCAACTCGACATCCGTCAGCACGGAGTACATCGCCTGCGCCAGAGCATCCACGTCGTCCACCGGGACCAGGACCGCGGCATCGCCCACGCCCTCGCGAATGGAGCTGGTGTCCGTCGAGATGAGCGGCACGCCGTAGGCCATCGCCTCCAGGGTGACCAGCGTGAAGCCCTCATAGAGAGTCGGCAGCACGAACAGGTCAGCCATCTTGTAGAGGAGAGGAACCTGCCACGCATCCACATAGCCGGTAATGATGACATCGCGCTCGATGCCGAGCTCGCGAACCAGCACCTCGATTTCTTCGAAGGCCAGATACTTCTTGCCGGCAAGAACCAGGCTGTGCGGGATCTTTCCCGCTTTCTTCAGCTGGGCGAAACTGCGCAGTAGGAAGGGGATGTTCTTCCGCAGCCCCAGAGTGCCTACGAAGAGGATATAGTGCTCCGGGAGCTGGAACTGCTGGCGCAATTCCTCTCGGCGAGGATAGGCAATCTGTTCCTCCGGAACAATATTCCCCCCTCCGTAAATGACTCGGATCTTGTTCGGATCGACGCCCAACACTTCCAAATCCGCCTGGGTGTTCTTGGAAAGGGCGATGACCCGTCCCGCCGCCTGGAGCGCCCGCATCGTCCAGATGCGAAACGCCTCCGTGTGTCCCGGGGAATAAAGCTCCATTTTGAACGGGGCCACATCGTGAATCGAAACAACGGATTTATGGCTGGGGATCCGCGGCAGAAAATGGCTCGGACCATGAAAGACATCCAGGCGATCGGCAGCAATTACCAGCGGCAGATAATACTGCCACCACAGGGTCGGGTGATCTCCGGTCCAGCGGTCGGGCAGACGGACCGGGCGCCGGCGGAAGTTGGGTTGCGGCGGACAATGCCGGAAGATGTTCTTGGACTGGAACAGTCCACACTGATAGTACAGTAGATACTCATTGTCCCGATCCAGGCGGCTGAGCTGCTCGACCAGATGGACCACGTGCAACCCGACGCCGCGGAGTTCCTCTTCCTTCGCCACATCAACATAGATGCCAATTCGCATGGGAGCAACACCTTTTCCGAACCAGGCACAACCCGAGAACACCTCTCCCCTCGGCCGAGCCGCGACTGCGTCAGCGCGTTTCCGCGGCACTAGAGCGGCGCGCATAGTTGCTGGCACTCGCTGGGGAGAGAACCGTCAAATTGGGATGATCGTGGACGTTATTGAAATCTTTCTTGGGCGTCCGCCAATCGCCGTAGCACGCCTCGAGAAACTCCTCGACTCCCTGGGGGACGAGGGCGTCAATCCGGCCGAGAAATTGCACCGGCCGCAGTTGTTCGAATACCGTCGCCGGGAAGACATACTCGTACAACGTCTCTCCCCGCGTGTCATGGTAGACGACTTGGTCCTGCTTGCGATGAAACAGGAAAAAATCAACCAGGAGACTCGGAAAATAGGGCTTGTAGAACGAGACCTCGCGTTCGTTGCGCAGACGAATGGCATAGCCGTTCTTCTTCATGACGCCACACAACGCGTCCACCTTGCTGAAGTCCGCTTCCAGGATGCCGAAGTCCACGTCGGCATCGTGGGTAATAAAGCCGCCCTCGCGGTGATGGCCGAGCAAGGTCCCGAACGCCAGGAAGGGACTCATCTCCAGCGTGCGGCAGCTGTCCAGGGTCTGGGCCACCAAGCGCGCCCCGAAGGTGTGCAGTAGGAGACTAGGCAGGTCCGGATTGCGGGTCAGATCGGCCAGGATCAGCCGGGCCGACAGGATCGGCCGGGTGAGCTGGATATACTTGAGCCAGCGCAAAGCCCACGGCAAGCGGCGTTCGCGCACACACTGCAAGGCATTGCTCACCCCTTGACCGAGGGACCGACCCGGAACAGGCGCGCTCATGGAATCTCTCCGAGTAGCAAGCAGCGGGGAGGCACGAATGCGTCCTGCGCCCGATGCCGTTGTTCAGGGGACTGGAGCGTCCACTGCCGCCGACAACGCGAACTCCTTGACGTCGCCGTCGCGTGTGAACTCCGCGCGGCCGGCCAGGATCCGCTGGATGCAGGCACGCGGACCGAACTGCCCCTCCAGAAGGCCAGCCAGACTGGCGACGAACGGCAAGCGGATGCCCAGTGCACTCTGGAGCTCCTGGCAGGCCCGGCAGGTGGCAACTCCTTCAGAGATTCGTCCCTTCAGGAGTGCTAGCGCTTCGTCCAGAGAACAGCCGACGGCGAGGTACTCGCCGACGCGGCGATTGCGGCCCGCGGGACTGTACCCGGACGCGAGCACATCGCCGAGCACGCAGCTGGAACTAAACGTCTCCGCACGGGCGCCCAGGAACACACCGAGGCGGCGGATTTCGTCGAGGCCGACCGCGATCACCAGGGCTTTGGTGTTGGCGCCGAGCTCCAGCCCGTCACAGAGACCCGCCGCCAGGGCGCAGACATTTTTCAGCGCCGCTCCCACTTCGACGCCCACCAGGTCCGTCGTCGTATGAATGCGAAAGCAATCCGTTGTGAAGGAAGCAGCGGTTTCCTCCAGCAAGGACTCTTCCGACACGGCCAAGGCGGCCTCGGTGTACATCCCGGCCGCCACTTCCGAGGCGATATTCGGCCCAACCAGGGACCCCACAGCACGCGGTGTCTTGCATTCGTCCGCCAGAATCCGCGACGGCAGGGCCCAAGTTCCTTGCTCGATCCCCTTGCCGACATTGACGTGTACGAGCCCGCGAGCGAAGTGTGGCGCGAGGCCGCGGATGCGCTCGCGCAGAAACTGCACCGGGATCGCCCAGATAAACAAGGAGCTGCCCAGTACGCCACTCTTGATCTCTTTCGTCGGGAACACATTCTCCCGCAGTCGGACGCCCGGAAGGTACTTCTCATTCCGGCCGGTAAACATCATCTCGTCCACTTGCGCTTGCTGCGACGCCCACAGGTAGACGCGGGCACCGTTCTGGGCGACCAGGTTGGCGATCGCCGTACCCCACGCGCCTGCCCCGACAACCGTGATCGACGTCGCACGCGCCATGAGCTTGCTGAACCTCCTGAGAGTTCTCCGGATCCTTCCAGGAATGGACGGCGTTCCTGGCGCAGCCACACGGCCCGCGCCGGCTGCCACGGTTCGCGCCCAGCTTCCCGAGTGTCAGACCTACACCGAAGGTGCCCCAAGCCTCTCCGAAGTGGCCGGAGCAGGGAGGCAACGGGGCAGCAGTTCTTTCGCGGCCGCCAGGTCATCGGGAAAGTCCACCTCCATGCAGGCGAGATCGGAAACATTTACCTCATGGACCTCCAGTCCTTGGGCCATCGCATGCTCCACGCCCTTCTCGAAGTAATCCTCGGGCCCGCATTGGCGTAACCCGCGCAGGAGCAACTCCAGGTCCGCGCCGCGAACAAAATTGACGCCTACCGCCTCACCGCTGGCGCACTGGAGCTGTTTCGAGACGGCGGTGATGCGCCCGCCGGCATCGGCAAAGTACTTCACTTCCTCGTCCCCCACAGCACAGCGCCGGGTCGCCAGGGCGGTGCGCCGGTCTCTGAGGAGCCGTTCCAGCACGAGGGCACTGAAGACAACATCCCCGTTGAGCCACAACACATCCTGCGGCTCGATCCCCTCCAGGGCCAGGGTCAAGCTGTGGGCCGTGTTCGTCGTGGCATAGCGCTCGTTGGTCCGGGAGGCACAGTCGCGGTAGCGGCTGAGCACAAGCTCTTTCTTATATCCAACAACGAGTAGGATATCCTGCGTAAACCGGTGCAGGTGGGCCAGCTGGAGGTCGAGAATCGACATCGTCCCGGAGAGCGCGGTCAGACACTTCGGCAGACCGTGCCCGAGACGACGCCCCATACCAGCTGCAAGGATGACTGCCTTCATTCGCCTCTTCTCCCAAGTCCTCAGAACGCTGATCGCCAAAGAATAGCACATGAATCCGTGCTGCGGAGGAGGGGCGGCTGCGGGAAGCTCCGGCATGGTCCAGGGCCCCTCACCGCGCTTTCGCCAACGCAAGCCTCACGGAGCCAACCGTCTCCGGAAAGGCAAGCACGGACCCGCTCCCGCACGTCCGTTGCCGTGGCCCGTGTCTTGGCTAGCTCATGCCAGCGCTCCGCTCGCGACTTTGGCTTTCTGCATGGTCTTCGGGGATCCCGGAGCGATGCTCTGCCACAGAGCCGTCAGGCCGCTGTCCAGATCGAAACGGGGCTGCCAGCCAATTTCGCGTTCGATCCGGCCACGGTCACACAGCAAGTGCATCCGATCCGAGGGCCGGACGCGTTGGGACGCAACAGCAATCTTGAGGGGACGCCCGCTGATCAGGGCCAACCGATCGACAATTTCCTCGACGGAGTATTCGTGCCCGGTGCCGACGTTGTACGTGCGGAACGCCTGGGTGTTGCGGCTGGCGATGGCGATGAACGCCTCGGCGACATCCGCTACATACACATAGTCCCGTTTGGGCTTGACATTGCCCAGGGCGATCTCGTCGTGGCCTTTTACGATCTGGTCGAGGATCTCGGGGAGCACGTGCGGATTGGTTTCGTGCGGACCGATAACGTTGAACAGCCGAGCGGCGGCGCAGCGCGTGCCCGTCTGGCGCGCAAATAGCTCGAGCTGGTGCTCATTGCTCCACTTGCTCAGGCCATAGATGTCCGTAGGGCCTACCGGGTCGTCCTCGGTATTCGCTCCATCGCGGATCGGATAAACCGCGGCGGTGGAAGCCATCACGAGCTGGGACGGTTCGCAGAGCCGGCAGGCATCGAACAAATGCTGGGTGCCGAGGACATTGACCTGGAGCGTCTCGGCGGGATGAGCATTGCAATAGGGGATAAAATGCAGCGCTGCCAGGTGGAACACGACCGAGGGGCGTGTCTCATGCACGACGGCACGCACTGCCGCCGCATCGGTCAGATCCTCTTCGCGCAAGACTACCCGGTCGGAAACCGGAACAAACTCGCGCCGGCCGTTGGCCAGGTTATCCAGAACCACGATCCGCCCATCGGTGTGCGCGAGCAACTTGGCGACCAGCCAGGATCCAACGAAACCCGCTCCACCGGTGACCAGGAAGGCATCGGCACAACAAACCATCGTAAAACTCCAAAAACAGGACCTCGGTTCCAGGGTATGGGGCGGGCCGGTCTCAGATGAGCTGGGTGGTGCTCTCCGGAACCGGGATCAGCCGGCTCGCCTCGCGATCGATCGCCGTTC
Organism: Gemmataceae bacterium; assembly: GCA_041499985.1. Lineage (GTDB taxonomy): Bacteria > Planctomycetota > Planctomycetia > Gemmatales > Gemmataceae > JBGQLF01. The sequence continues at coordinate 3,476 of JBGQLF010000075.1, read as the reverse complement.
CGGTCGCCAAAGAATAGCACATGAATGCGTGCGGAGTGCAAGCACCGACATGGGCGCAACGCCAGGGCTTGGAGACGGTTTCAAAGCGAGGGCTGGACCTGTGCTGTTCGAGGTCCCGCCCCCGTTTCTGAAACCGTTCTTGACGAATTATTTGCAGAGTTGAGGCGACACCAGAATGGATTCCCGCCTAGCCAACCCGACACTTGACGCGGAGCCAATGGGGCAAAAGCTTTGCCAGCGCGAACAGAGTTTGCCGATCCCAGCCGCACCGTTGCAAGGAGAGCCAATGATAGCGCAACGCCGCTTGATACGAACCCGCATTGCGCAAGTGGTACGCCAAAACGAATAGCTGCTCCCTCACGATCCGCCGGAGATCCGCATCCACGCTGGCCGGCGACAGCTGCGCCAGGTAGCGCAGCTTGATCGCGACCCACTCGTGATGCGAAGCAAGCAGGTTGCGCGTGCAGAGATTTTGGCCATGCTTGCGGCACAGGTAGCTGATGTGCGGAACGAAGCCGACCGTTCCTTGGGACGCCAGCCAACAGACGAATTCGTAATCGGACCCAATCCGAAAGCTCGCGTCGAGCGTCCCTTTGCGTTCCCAATCTTCGCGGCGAAACAGGAATCCGGGGTATCCGTTGGCGCAATTGCCATACTGAATAAGCAGCCGCAAGGCTTGCTCGCTGGGAAGCCGGTGATAGTCGCCGTCCTCTTTGGGAAATCGAGACCAATCCCGCACCATCTCCGCGGACTGCATCAGCTGATCGGGATGGGAATAGCTGGCACTCAGCCCGAAAACAACCGACAGGTCGGCTCGCTCGGCGAGCAGGCGGCTCTGCACCTCCAGCTTGGTAGGCGTGAACACGTCGTCGTGGTCGAGCACGGCGATGAACTCGCCCGAGGCTTCGGTGATGCCGCGATTCATGGGTCCGGCCGGACCACCGCTGTTGTGCGGCAGCTGAATGAGACGCATGGGAACGGGGGCCTGGCGAGCCAGGGCTGTTACCAGGTCGGGAGTCCCGTCGGTGGAGGCATCATCGACGACGAGAAGCTCTCGCGGTGGCAGTGTCTGGGCGAAGGCAGATTCCACGGCCTCCCGCAGGTAGCTCCCGCTATTGTAGGTCGGGATCACGACCGAGACTGACGGGCCCTTGCCCATCATGTACTTCTCCATTCCAGTGATTGGGCACAAGGGCCAGGCGCCGCACGGCCGCCTTGGGAGCAGCCTTTCTAGTATAGTCCGTGAAATCGGGGGTCAGTGGTCCGTGGCAATGACGAATGACGAATGACGAATGAATGACGAAGCCCCAAGGACCGAAGAGGAATGGAGTACCGCTGGCGAGATCGCAGGCTGCGGAGGTCCAATGGTCATTCAGATTTCGTCATTCGTCCTTCATTCGTCCTTCATCATTCGTCATTACCCCGGATCTGGCTGATCTAGAACTGATCCAGCCAGAAATGGAAGCCGCGGTAATAGCTCTGCGGCACCCAGAGTTCATAGCGCCAATTCGGTTGCAGGGACGGCGGGTATGCCATGTAGGCGGGCGGGCGCATGTAGGGCGCCCCCGGAGCCTCAGGATACTGCGGACTGGTCGCGGGCCAGTAGTTGTGGGGGTAGTAGAAATACGGATAGTGGATCAGCCGGCTCGGATCCTGAAACTGGGCCTGGGCGGGTCCTACGGCAGCAAACCCAAGGCCCAAACCCAGGGTGGCAGCGAGCAACGGCGGCATCAAGCGTCGGAACATCTTGCGTCCTCCTCGACGAAGCGGGCCAAACCCGTGAACTCCCTATCTTCTCCAAGTCTAACCGATGAACTTTTGGGTCGACGTGCCGTCTGTCCCTTGCGCTGGTAAAAAGACAGAAAGCAGGAGAAACCTTAGGGCGTAGGTAAGCTGGAATGGAAGTAGGATGGATCCGAGATCTGCCTACTTTCTCTTTCGTCCTCTCAGCAAGGTGCCTTTCTGACCATGACCGATCCAAATGTGTATGACAATCCGCTCGTGACCCGTTACGCCAGCCGCGAGATGGTCGAACTGTGGGGACCGCAACGGAAGTTCAGCACCTGGCGGCGTCTCTGGGTTGTTCTGGCCGAAGCGCAGCACGAGTTGGGCTTGCGAGCGGATGATGGTGTGAGCCCGCGCATCCGACCCGATCAACTGGAACAGATGCGCGCCCACATCGACGACATCGATTTTGCCCGCGCCCTGACTCTTGAACGCCAATTCCGGCATGATGTCATGGCCCATATCCACGCCTTCGCCGAGGTCTGCCCCAGCGCCCGCGACATCCTCCACCTCGGCGCTACCAGCTGCTATGTCACCGACAACACCGATTTGCTCCTGATGCGCGACGGTCTACGGCTACTCCGCGATCGGCTAGTGGGAGTGATCGATGCTCTGGCGCACTTCGCGCAGCATTGGCGCGGCCGGGCCACGCTCGGCTTTACCCACTTCCAGCCGGCCCAGATGACGACGGTCGGCAAACGCGCTTGCTTATGGTGCTATGACTTTGTGCTGGACTTGCACGAAATCGAGCACCGTCTGGAAACCCTGCGTTTCCGCGGGGCCAAAGGAACCACCGGTACCCAGGCCAGTTTCCTGGCACTGTTCCGAGGTGATGCGGACTTGGTGCGGCAGCTCGACCGGCTCGTGGCGCGCAAGATGGGGTTCGACCAAGTTTATGGAGTGACCGGACAAACGTACACACGCAAGGTCGACAGCCAAGTGCTCGATGTTCTTTCTGGTGTGGGCCAATCGGCCCACAAATATGGAACCGACCTGCGCCTCCTGGCCCACCTTCAAGAGGTGGATGAACCGTTTGAGAGCACGCAAGTGGGTTCCTCCGCCATGCCGTACAAACGCAACCCGATGCGCGCTGAGCGGATGTGCGGCTTGGCCCGGTTCGTGAGTACACTAGCCGTGAGTGCAGCTCAGACCGCGTCCACGCAATGGCTGGAGCGGACCCTCGACGATAGTGCCAACCGAAGGCTGAGTTTGCCTCAGGCCTTTCTCGGCACCGATGGCGTGCTCCGCTTGGCCCTGCATGTGGCACAGGGTCTGGTGGTGCATCCTGATGTCCTTCAGCGCCATGTCAACGAGGCGCTGCCGTACCTGGCCACCGAGAACATCTTGATGGCTGCGGTGACCGCAGGCGGCGATCGGCAGGCGCTGCACGAGCGCATCCGCTTGCACAGCCAGGTGGTCGCAGCAGCCCTGAAAGCGGGCGCCGCCACGAACGATCTGCTCGAGCGTCTTCAGGCAGACCCCGCCTTCACCGCGGTCGATTTCACGCAGGTCTTACAGGGCGGCAATTTGGTCGGGCGGGCGCCGCAACAAGTCGATGACTTCCTCCAGGAGGAGATCACTCCCATCCGCCGCCGCTACCAGCACTTGCTTCAGCAGCACGCCGAAGTCGAAGTCTGATCAACACTTGCGCATTTCTTGCTCCGTTTAGCCCTGAGCGCTCGGGCGAGCGC